>NZ_JBFULU010000042.1:0-67711 GCF_054049735.1 Bradyrhizobium sp. P5_C12 | reverse complement strand
TGAGACCATGACCGGACAGCCTGTAGCGAAGCGGCTGGTATTCCATATCGGCGGCTATGATCCAATCACGTTGCATGTCAGCGCGCAACGACGCTTCGTGCGCGAAATTGCCAGGTTCCAACGTACCTGGTCAGTGAAAGCGACCGTCGACGGTTCGCATGATACCGCCGACCAGATACAATGGAACGTGACGACAATCGGCCCCGATTGGCTCGTCGAAACCGATTACCGTTTGGTCCGATGGCACGATGTAATTGAGGTGTTCGGGGGTCGAAGCATCGGCTCACGCATTTCCGTCGGCATTCTTGCGTTTCTGGATTTCGTATTGGCCGGCACTCTTTGGCGTTACTTGCAGGCCAATTGGCGATACGCACTTTTCTTTCTCTATCCATTCGTTACGTTCGGATTGCTCGTCGCGGCCGCCTTTTTGATTGGCGTGGCTGCATTCAAGATCACCGGATCAATTCCCATTGCTACCGGTGGCGGCCTCTTCGGGCTCGCAGCCGTGTTGGCGGGTCCGTGGCGCTGGCTGCACCTGGGCGACTTGTTCGACGATTGGATTTTTTCTTGCGAGTACATTCGATTCGGTAATTCGAAAATAGAGCAAAGGCTGGACAGGTTGGCCGCCGAGCTCGTGGTTGCTGCGACCAACTCTGCCGCAGACGAAATTCTGGTCGTAGGGCACAGCCTTGGCGCCGTACTAGCGGTTGATCTACTTGATCGCGCCTTGAAGCTGGACCCTGCGCTCGGTCGGAAAAAGATTCCCGTCACATTCTTGAGCGTTGGATCATCCATACTCAAGATCGGCCTGCACCCGAAGGCAGTACGCTTTCGCAGGACGGTGGAACGCGTCGCCAATTCCCGCGCGATCTTCTGGGGCGACTATCAGGCCCTCACCGACGTGTTGAATTTTTACAAATGCCGGCCAATGGCCGAAATGGGCTTGTCGACAGAAAACGAGGCGACCGTCAGGGTCGTGAAGATTAGTCGAATGCTTAACGACGACATGTATCAACGCATCCGCTTCAATTTCTTCCGCGTGCACTGCCAGTTCGTCAGTGGAAATGACAGGCGAACATCGTACGACTACTTCATGCTCACATGCGGACCTATTTCAGCCAAATCCCAGACGCTCGCCCCGGATGGCGCCGTGTCGATGATCGCTGACGACGGAGGCCTTGTTGCGGGCGCGCCGGTGTCGGAAAGCGAACTGCTGGGAAGTCCGGGCGCGGCAGCCTGATTTAAATGACGCCCACCATTTCAAAAGTCATCTTCGTTGCGTTGGTGATCGGCTGGTACCTCATACGCTATAAGTACGCGCGGCRTTCCCGCCGTGCGAGGGTTGTGCGGAGCGCTCGCGGCCCCCTGGAAACGGCGCTCCTGCTCATATCTCTTTCGGGGCTTGGACTTGTGCCGCTCGTCTACGTAGCGACAGGAATACCTCATTCCGCAGCTCACGGCTTTTATCCCTGGTTGGCTTGGCTGGGGTCTTTCTTTGCGATTGCGGCTTTGGGCGTGTTTCACCTGACGCATCGTGCACTGGGCCGGAACTGGTCGATAAGTCTCGACGTGCGGGAGAACCATGAGCTCGTGACGGAAGGGATTTACCGGAGAGTTCGGCACCCGATGTATTCGGCATTTTGGCTGTGGGCTATCGCCCAGGCATTGCTGCTGCCGAATTGGATTGCCGGTTTCGCGGGCCTGGCCGGCTTCGGGGTCCTGTTCTTTGGCCGCGTCGCACGGGAAGAGCGAATGATGTTGCAGACGTTTGGCGACAGCTATCGCGAGTATATGGCGCGGACCGGCCGGGTCTTCCCATGGATCCTCTGAGGTAGGTCCCGGCACGTCTTAAACCTGTGGTATCTACCAGACTGATCTGGAACCCGACGCCTCAGTTTGCGTGCTATTTCCGCAACATACGGCAGAAAAAGCCGTCGGAACCGCGTCTATTCGTTGGTGCCGTGGCGAGTCTCAGGTTATTTCTAAGCGTGTCAGGTGAATTCCAATCACTCCCGAACAATGGTGGGGACCGATGTTGAAATTCGTTGTACTTGGAATTGCTTCTTTGGCCTTCGTGGGAACCGCAGTTGCTGCCGACCTGCCACGGCCTCAGCCGGTTGCCGCCGCGGCGCCGGTTGGCAAAGCTCCGATCGGCAAATATCCCGTGGGTAAGAGCCCGGTGGGCAAATATCCGGTTGCCGCCCCGGCTCCGTTGGTGACCAAGGGTTGATCTGACTATTCATTCGTACGCCAGYGGCGTTCGTTTGGGGTAGCAGACTGCCTGTGGCATCGGATCTTGGATCCAAGAGGATTCGAAGATGGCGGGAGTGATTCGGAAATATCCGGGTCTAGAGCTTCTTGCAAAGGCCGCCATGCTGGCGGCCTTTGTAGGCTTGGGGGCCGGGATCAGTAGCGCGCAACCACTCGTGGCGCGTACCGACCAGCAGCAACGGGACGCTTTCCCCAGTTCGGCGACGAAGCATGCGGCGAGCATGGCTGCTGCTACGCCGGCGATATCCGATGTAAAGCCAGCTCGAAGAGCTGCCGCCACGGGTCCCTACTACGTTGATTTTCGCGCCCGCACGGCGGCAACGTACGGTCATGCATTCGTCTGGTACGGAAAGACGGGCGAAAAGCAGGTCGAGGTCGCTGGTCTGGCTCCGGCCGGCGACGAGGTGCCCTATATCCTGGGACACATCATGTTTGTCCCTTCTGAGACGGGGGCGACCTACGGTGATCTTGACGAGCAATATCTGACGGCCAGCTATCGCGTCTATTTGTCTGAGGCAGACGCCAAGAAGGTCTTTGCTTATATCAAGCGCCAGCAGGAGTCTTCGCCGCTCTGGAATGCAGCAACGACCAACTGCACTGCTTTCATCGGCCGCATAGCGACTTTTATGGGCCTCAACGCTCCGTTTCATCTGCTAAAGCCTGAGGAATACGTCAACAAACTCAGAGACCTGAACGGGGGGCGAAAAACGGTGCAGCTGGAACCAGGTCGAGGCTAAAATCCTCGGATTGAGTTCATCCAGGTTTCCCTCTCGTCTGGATACGTGAGCGGTCTCACTTGGTTGATGAACAGGCTGCGAGATCGGGGGAGTGTCCGCGGTGCTGCGCCCAAGGCCGCTCCACCTCCTCCTGGTATTGTTGGCTGAGCTCATAGTGAGTACCGTTCCAAGGACGAAGTCCTGCTTGGCGCAGTTCGCGAATCGTATCGTTCGCTTAAGGCCGCAGCGACGCGATGCTCAGTCTTCAGCGCTCGCACCTTGAGACGAAGATCACCGGACAGACAATGACGCTGCGTCGAGGCCGAGCATCGGCATCAATCGATCAATGCACCTCGCGTACACGGCAGGATGATAGATGCCTTCCGCGCCGGATCGAGATCGATACCATCGGTACACTTGATCGTGGCCTATGTTGATCCGTGATCATGATCGGGTACAGCCGACCTTTGCGGCCGTCACGGCGCGTAAGCTGCGTATTTTTCAAGTCCACAAGCGCCCTTTCGGCTTTGCGAAAATGGAAGAGCTGAGTTCACGTCGCTCTTACTCGAGCGCGATGGATCAGGCGCTTTTTTTGAGCTAAGCCGTCTGAGCCGCCTGGAACGGCGCGGGCGGCCGCTCTATTGCGGCATACTCAATGCCTTCAAGCTATCGCGCCGGTATTCGGGGGACGCGGATGCGGGTCCATATGATTGTTGCCGGCCTTATCCTAGCGATCATCGGGAAGGCCGATGCCACGGTTGTTGATAAGGGAACCGACGCGCAAAAGTCTTGCGAGCTGCTTGTCAAGAATTCGCTTCGCAATCAGGACGAAGCTCGATCCGCAGGCGCATGTGAGGGGATGATCGAAACCGCGATGCTCTTTGCACCAAATCTGCCCGCTGACGTGCGTGCATGCCCCCCCGCGCAAGGCAGCCCTTTGCAAAGTGCGAAGGTTTTTCTGCAGTATCTTGATAACAATCCGGATCGAGTGAGTGAACCGGGGATCACCGTCGCTATTGAAGCTTTCAGGGATGCTTGGCYCTGCCGTGGGGACGATGCCGGAACTGGACCGAAAAAGCGTGCCCCAAAAAAATCCAAATAGAACGCGTATCTGATGCTAGCCTCACGGTCTGCGATGTCCGTGTCAGGCCTGATTGATTCGCAATGCACTACCGTCGAGGTGCGCGAGCTGAACCGCAGTGCACACCTCCACAACCAGCACTCAAACGCCTTATTGACGAGCGGAAACCCTTGAGCCCCGATAAATAGCGGGGCATTGTGTCATCAACGCCCGGGGCTGGAACAGCATGACAATCGCATGCCGCGTCCTGATGATCTATCCGAAGTTCGTTCCGAATTCGTTTTGGAACTATGCGGAGGCCTGTGAACTCGTCGGCGCGAAGTATCCCACGGCGCCACTCGGCCTGATCACCGTCGCCGCTATGTTGCCGAAGCATTGGGACATCCGGCTCGTCAACCGCAATACCGAGGCGTTGACAGATGCGGACCTCGATTGGGCCGATCTTGTGATGATCGGCGGTATGCTCAACCAGCAGCCGGATGCCATCTACCTGATCGATCTCGCCCACCTGCGCGGCAAGCCAGTATGTGTTGGTGGGCCGGACGTCTCCTCCAGCCCGCATCTTTACGCGGACGCGGACTTTCAGGTTATCGGCGAGGCCGAGCATGTCATCGAGCAGTTCATCGCCGCCTGGGAAAGCGGCGAACGCAAGGGCGTGTTCATCGCCGAGAAATTCAAGGTTGATGTCACGCTGAGCCCGATGCCTCGCTACGATCTGCTTAACTTCGATCACTATCTATACATAGGCTTGCAGTATTCGCGTGGCTGCCCGTTCACCTGCGAGTTCTGCGATATCATCGAGCTGTATGGTCGCGTGCCGCGTACCAAGACCAACGATCAGATTCTCGCCGAGCTGCAGGCGCTCTACGATCACGGTTATCGCGGGCATGTCGATTTCGTTGACGACAATTTCATCGGCAACAAGAAGAACCTCCGCACCTTGATGCCGCGGCTCAAAGCCTGGCTGGAAGAGCACCATTATCCATTCGAGTTCTCAACCGAAGCCTCGATCAACATCGCGGACGACAGCGAGCTGTTGCAGGCGATGAAGGATGCGAACTTCTTCGCGATCTTCGTCGGCATCGAGAGCCCGGATCCCGAGACGCTCGTGCAGATGAAGAAGAAGCAGAACACCAAGCGCAACATCGCCGAGTGCATTCACAAGATTTACGGCTACGGCATGTTCGTCACCGCTGGTTTCATCGTCGGGTTCGACAATGAAAAGGCCTCGATAGGACAGGCGATGACCGACCTCATCGAGGAGGCGAGCATTCCAGTCTCCATCGTTGGGCTTCTTTATGCGCTGCCTGGCACGCAGCTCACACGGCGGTTGGCCACGGAAGGCCGCTTGCACCGCGGCCATGACCTTATGAATGTCGAGCAGGCGGGCGATCAGTGCACGCTCGGGTGCAATTTCGATACCAAGCGTCCGCTTCGTGACATCCTTTCCGATTACAAAGCCGTGCTCGGGCACGTCTACAGTCCGGCGGCATATGCGGGGCGGCTGTCCCGTCTCGCAGCTATGCTCGACCGATCCGACCGGCGCCGCGATCTGCCGGATGGCGATGTGCGCAAGAGGCTTGGCGGCATCGACAGCCTTCACAAGATCATGCGGGCTCTGCCGAAAGTTCGTGAGCCGTTCTGGAAGACCTTTGTCGAAGTCGCCAAGTCCAATCCGGGCGCGCTGCGTTACATCGTGATGCTGATGGCGTTGTACATGCACCTCGGGCCGTTCTCGGAACGCGTGATCGGCGAGATTGACCGCCGCATTGCCGAGTTGGACGATGTACCTCCACTAAGGATTACCGCAGTCAGTCAAGTGCTACCTCCAGCGACGGTGTAGCCACAGCCACTGATCGGGATATTCGCGGATCCAGCCCTCGATGACCGATGTGACCGCCTGCATCGTTCCCTGAACGTCGATTTGTCCTCCGGCATCGCGGACCGGCTTCACTTCTTCAGACAGTTCGCCACGAAAGCGCTGTCCGGGCAGACGGATAATGCGCACGCCATGAATCGGGCACTCAATCTGCCGCAGCAGCCGGGCAAGCATCGGATTGGCCCTGGTCTTGCGGCCGAAGAAAGTGACCTCGACGCCGTTGGTCAGATACTGGTCGACCAGCATTCCAACATGCTGGCCACCTTTAAGGGCCTCGGCAAGTCTTAAGGGTGCGTCACGACCCGCGGGAATGAGCGTGCCCATTTTCACGGCGCGCATATCCTGGATGATGCGGTCGGCGGACGCGATGTTGGGTCGGCGATACAGGATCGCAGTATCCAACCCGTGCGCGACGGCTGCCAGGGCCGGAAGTTCCCAGTTAGCGAGATGACTCGCAAAGATCAGCGCCGGTTTGCCGTCGAGCCGTAGCTGCGTAAACAATTCATATGAGCGCCTGTCGATTTCGATGCGGCTAGCTTCGGGCCGTGCGGGATCGTACTCCCAGATGCGATCAAGATGCGCGAATTCGGCGCCGACACGACCAAGATTGTCCCAGACGCCTGCGAGAATGCTCTCGATCTCTGCAGGCGATTTCTCCGGAAATGCGGCGGTTAGATTGGCTCGACCGATCTTTTGCTCTCGCATCATGGGCCCGATTGAGCGAGTGATCCGAGCGAACAAGTTGGCGGTCTTGGTCGGATCGAAATGGCGAGCGGTACGCAGTATTCCGATCATCAACGCGCCCACCGCCGCTCGGCCCAGGGCTTTGGTCACGTCGCGAAATTGGGACCTAGTCCGCATAGCAACGACAATCTTGGCTTACACTTTTGGCTTTCCACGGGCTTCAGCGCGCGTCCTCATACCACCGATACGCGATGCAACTGCCCTATTTTGTTAACGAATTGCTTCTCTCAAAGCCTTTGAAGAGGGAGCGGGAGCCGTCCGAATGCCCGCCAGTTGGGCTCTGTTTGCCTCCTTTAACTTACACCTTCGGGGGTAAGGGAGCTGACTGTAAATCAGCCGCCTCATGGCTTCGCAGGTTCGAGTCCTGCCTCCCCCACCAACTATCTTATTGATTTGTAATTGAGTTCTGTCATGGCCTAGTTCGTTTCATCGACGGGCGGCGTCAGCCGATCAGTGGGCTTGGAAGTGGCCTTCACGCGTTCGCGCAGGCGCTGGAACGTCACGTAGAGCATCGGGACCAGGAAGATTCCGATCGAGCTCGCCGCCAGCATGCCCGCAAACACGGCCGTGCCGACGGCCCTGCGGCTGAGCTCGGCGGCGCCGGTTGCCATCACGAGCGGCAAAAGACCGAGGATGAAGGCGACTGACGTCATCATGACCGCGCGGAAGCGCATGTGGGCGCCCTGGATCGCGGCCTCGTTGAGCGCCGTGCCCGCCTCACGTTGCTCCTTCGCGAATTCGACGATCAGGATGCCGTTCTTGGCGGCGAGTGCGATCAGGACCACGAGCCCGATCTGGCCGTAGAGGTCGAGGTTGAGGCCGGCGATCTTGATGCCGACATAGGAGCCGAGCACGCCGACGACGACGGACAGCAGCACCGGGATCGGGATCACCGTGCTCTCGTAAAGCGCGACCAGGAATAGATAGGCGAACAACACGGCGAGCATGAGCACGATGCCGGTCTGGCCGGCGGCTTGTTGCTCCTGATAGGCGGTGCCGGTCCACGCGAAACTGTAGCCCGCAGGCAGCACGGCGCCGGAGATCTTCGCCATGGTGGCAATCGCCGTGCCCGAGGAGACGCCCGGCGCCGGGCTGCCGTTGACCGTCACCGAGCGATAATTGTTGTAGCGGGTGATCACCTGAGGTCCGGTGACGATCTTGATGCCGGCCAGCGACCGCAGCGGCACCATCTCGCCCGTATTGTTGCGCACGTAGATCCGCCAGATGTCCGAAATGTCGGCGCGATCAAACGCTTCGCCCTGAACGTTGACCTGCCAGGTGCGGCCGAACAGGTTGAAGTTGTTGACGTAGATACCACCGAGCGTCGCCTGCAGGGCGGTGAAGATGTCGTTGATGGCGACGCCGAGCGCCTGTGCCTTGCGCCGGTCGATGTCGAGATACAGCGACGGATTGGTCGCGGTGAAGGTCGAAAATACGCGGGTGAGCTGCGGATCGGCGTTGGCGGCGCTGATCAGCGCACCCGTCACGCTGGCGATCGCGGCCGGGCTTTGCCCTTCCAGCGCCTGAAGCTGGTATTCGAATCCGCCGCCGGTCGAGAGCCCGATGATCGGCGGCAGGTTGAATGGCAGCACGTTGGCCTGCCGGATCTGCGCACCGGCCGCGAACGTGCGTCCGATCAAGGCCTGGGCCGAATCCGCGGCCGCCTTGCGGTCGGCAAACGGTTTCAGGCGCGTGACCACCAACGCGCTGTTCGGCTCGGAGGCTCCGTCGAGCAAGGAAAACCCGATTACCGCGAGTACGTGATCGACGGCCGGCATCTGCTTCAGGATATCTTCGACCTGCCTTGTGACTTCGCTGGTCCGCGCCACCGACGCGCCGTCGGGCAGCTGCACGGAGGTGAAGAAGGCGCCCTGGTCTTCCTCCGGCAGGAACCCCGTCGGTGTCACCAGCGACATGCCGAAGATGCCGGCGGCGAGCACCGCGACGAGCGGAATCGAGAGTGCGGCGACGCGCACCAGCCGGCGGACGCCGTCGCTGTAGCGGCCGCGCAACCAGTCGATGCCGCCGAGAACGCGGCCCATGACCCCGCGCCGGGGGCCGGTGTGACGCAGGAACAACGCGCACAATGCAGGCGACAAGGTCAGGGCGTTCAGCGCCGAGATCATCATGGCGGCGCTGATCGTCACCGCAAACTGACGAAACAGCGTGCCGGAGACGCCGGGAATGAATGCGATCGGCACGAACACGGAGAGCAGGACCAGCGTGATCGCGATGATGGGAGCCGTGATCTGCGTCATGGCCTTCTTGCAGGCCTCGGCAGGGGAGATGGCCGGTTCCTCCTCCATCACGCGCTCGACGTTCTCCACCACGACGATGGCGTCGTCCACGACGATGCCGATGGCGAGCACCATCGCCAGCAGCGACACCGTGTTCGCCGAATAGCCGAATACGAGCAGGACGGCGAAGGTGCCGACCAGGCTCACCGGAACGGCAATGGCCGGGATCACCGTGGCACGGAGGTTGCCGAGAAAGAGGTAGACCACGATCACCACCAGCGCGAAGGCCTCGCCGAGCGTCCGCAAGACTTCCGTAATCGTATCGCGCACGAAGCTCGTGGAATCGTATTGCACGAGGTAGCTCAGGCCCGCGGGAAATCGCGCGGACAGCCGCTGCATCGACGCAGCTACCGCTCGCGCGGTGGTCACCGCATTGGCGCCTGGTGCGAGGTAGATCGCGATCGGCACGGCGGCGCGCCCGTCGATCCGCGCTTCGCTGTCGAGATTCTGTGCTCCCATTTCGACGCGGGCGACGTCTCTGACGAGCAGCGACGAACCGTCCGGATTTGAGCGCAACACGATGTTGGCGAATTGATCGGTGGTTGCCAACCTGCCCAGTGTCTGGACATTGAACTGGAATTGCTGCTGATCGCTGATCGGCCGCGCGCCAATGCGGCCGACAGGTGCCTGGACGCTTTGCGTGCGGATCGCAGCGATGACATCGGCCGGCGTGAGATTGAGGCTGGTGAGCCGCTGGGTGTCGAACCAGATCCGCATCGAGTAGTTCATCTTGGCGAACAGATTTGCCTGGCCGACTCCCGGCGTGCTCGCAATCGCGTCGAGCACGTTGATGATGGCGTAGTTGGTGATGAAGAGCGGGTCTTGCTGGCCGTCGGCACTGTAGAGCACCAGGAATTGCAGGATCGAGGAGGATCTCTTCTGGACCGTCACGCCCTGCTGCTGCACCTCGGTGGGGAGTTGCGACAGCGCGCTCTGCACGCGGTTGTTGACGTTGACGGTGTTGATGTCCGGATTGGTGCCGAGCGCGAACGAAACCGTCAGCGTGTAGCTGCCGTCATTTGCGCTGGTCGATTTCATGTAGAGCGCGCGGTCGACGCCGATCACCTGCGCTTCCAGCGGCTGGGCGACGCTGGTCTCCACGACCTCCGCAGAGGCGCCCGGGAAGGTGCCGGCGACGGTGACCTGCGGCGGCACGATATCGGGAAATTGCGCCACCGGAATCTGCAGGAGCGCCAGCGCGCCGGCGATGGTGATGATGAAGGCGATCACCATCGATAGCCGTGGCCGATCGATGAAAACGCCGGATATCATGGCTTGGTGTCCACCGGAGCTGCGTTGCCGGAGCTGCCGCGAACCGCTTGCGGGGTCGCATCGCCCGCGCCGGCCTTCATGCTCGACAGGATCAACGGACTTGCCGGCCCCGGTGCAACGCTCTGGCCGACACGAACCCGTTGCAGCCCCTCGGCGATAACCTTGTCGCCGGCCGAAAGGCCGCTGATGACCGCGGCAATGGTTGGGGTTGACTGCCCGAGCTGGATGCGCCGCTGCTCGGCCTTGTTGTCGGGACCGATTGTGAGAACGTAATCGCCCTGCTGGTCGGACAGCACCGCCGAGCGCGGGATCGCGACCACCTCGACCGGTTGGACGCCTTCGAGCACGACCGTCACGAATTCGCCGTCGGTCAATTCGTGAACGGTGACGCCCGCAGCGGACGGGGCATGCAGGATCGGATTGGCGATCTCGCCCCGAACGGTGATCGTGTCGGTGTTCTGCGCGATGGTGTTGTCGACGAAATTCAGCTTGCCGGACTGGCCGTACATGCGGCCGTCGGGCAACCGCAGCCGGATCACCACGGCTTCGAGGCCGCCTTGCGGCCCGTATCGTTCGCGCAGCTCCAGCCCCTGGCGCAGCGGCACCGGGAAGGTGACATGCATCGGGTCCTGGCTGACGATGGTGGTCAGCACGCCGGAGCTTGGACCGACGACGTTGCCTTCGGTCACGGCCGTCCGTCCAATCTTGCCGTCGATCGGTGCGGCAATCACCGTATAGTCGAGATTGATCTGGGACGCCTGGACCTGCGCCTGCGCGGCCTGCACCTGAGCGTCGAGGCTGCGCTCGTTCGCGAGGGCCGCGTCATAGGTCGACTGTTGTCCGGCCGGCCCGCCGAGCAGCGTGCGGGCGCGCTCGGTCGTCAGCTTGGCATTTTCAAGCGTTGCCTGGAGCTGCGCCACCTGCGCCCGCTTCGATGCGAGATCGGCCTCGAAAGGGCCGCGCTCGAGCCGATAGAGCTCATCACCCGTCTTGATCTCGGCACCCTCGTAGAACAGGCGCTGTTCCAGAAACGCGGTGACGCGCGCGACGACATTGACGCGATTGATCGCCTCGATCCGGCCAAGGAATTCGCTGGTCTCGGTGATCGGCCGCCTGGTCGCCTCGACGATGCCGACGGCGGGCGGCCCGGCCGGGCCAGGTTGTGTTCGGGCCACTCCGCCGGCGAAGATCGTGAGGAGGGTTGCCGCCAGCAGCCTGATCGAGACGCCAGCAAGGTTCATGATCCGCTCCTTGCTCCGGACTCAGAGCCGGGTTCCCGGCGCCTCGCTACTCCCGCCGCATCTGATTGTGGCGCGGGGGCTCGTCGTAACCCTTGCGACGGCTATAGAACATCAGCGCGATCAGGCCACAGCCGATCACCAGCATCAGGATTGCGGCGCTTCCCAGGATAACGTTGCGGTAAAGCGGCATCGATGAAGTTGCCTGCCATACCGCCACGCAGAACCAGACCGCCACAACGAGAAGAGCTATCAGGACGGCCCCGAGGAGCCATTGATTGGTGTAGCGCACGATCGCCTCCATCGCGTGCTTCGCGGCTTGCACAGCGGACTGCGCAAGGCTGCCTGCAGCATCAGCGCCACCGCCACCCGCAATGACGACGACCGCGATGCCACCAGCAAACCCAGCGGCGACTGCGCGGCCGCCGGCGGCCCCAGCCTGGATGCGGCGACGGTCCCCACTGCGCTTGCGCGAGTAGCGGCGGTCGGCCCCAGCCCGGGCCGGGCCCCCAGGCGGGAGCGGGCGATCCCCACCACCCCGCTTGCCAGCGCGGACGGCCCCAGCCCGGAGCAGGTCCCCAACCCCAACCGGGAGCGGGTGGTGGTCCCCACCACTGAGCCTCTGTCAGGAGCTCCGACGGCTCACGGGCCTGGCCGAGATCGTGGGCAATCGGCATCGCTTCCGCAGCCTCGATCAAGCGAACCCCGATGGCGCCGATCGCCGCGGCGGCGACGGCATTCTGGGCAAAGCCAAGGAAAGCTCGACGAGAGGGCGTGTCCATCATCATCTTCTCCTTCGTTACGCAGTCCGCGGCACGGACTGAAGCGCGTAAAGCAGCCACGCGAGCCCGTGCGAGATCAGGTCGACGCCAAGCAGGAATCCAAGGGCCCAGACGCTGATCGTGGGGAAACCGAACAGGATCAGCACGCCCGCGAG
This sequence comes from Bradyrhizobium sp. P5_C12, assembly GCF_054049735.1. Lineage (NCBI taxonomy): Bacteria > Pseudomonadati > Pseudomonadota > Alphaproteobacteria > Hyphomicrobiales > Nitrobacteraceae > Bradyrhizobium > Bradyrhizobium sp. P5_C12. The sequence continues at coordinate 55,276 of NZ_JBFULU010000042.1, read as the reverse complement.
CAGTCCGAAGACGCCGGAGATCAGCATCATCCAACCGTTCTGTTGCCAGTGCGCGAAGCTCAGCACGCAGCGAATGACGCCGGAAGCAAACAGCACCGCGCCGAGCAAATAGGTGAGGATCAGTGCGCCGGAGGCGGGCTGGGTCAGCAGCACGAGCCCGAAGGCGAGATAGAGCGCGCCGAGAAGGATCTGCCACAGCAAGCCGCCCCATCCCTTGGTCCAGAAGGCGTGAATGATCTCAAACGCGCCTGCCGCGATCGCGGTCAGCCCGATCAACTTGACGCTGATGATGGTCGCGAAGACGACGTCGCTCAGGGCGAAGACACCGGCGGCAATCAGGACGATGCCGAGGAGAGCGCAGACCCAGAATGGGGGAGGGCCGAGGGCTTCGATGCCGGACCGGCTGTGATAGATTGTCATGCATCCTCCCGATCCGCGTCATGACCGGCACGCTTGGAAACGTAGCTTCGAACCTGCAACGTCGATATCCGACGAAACCCTGAGCCGCAGTCCGGGATGTTCCTATCGTGCGAATGGAAATCGCACGCCGGCCCTATCGCCGGCCTCGCGGACCCAGCGTCAGATGGGTCACTCCCGCCGCCAGGTTGATCCCGATCGATCGCTCGATCGACAGCGGCTGCAGGACGATCGTGCGGCGAGAGCCGCCAATCAGGACGTTGGCGCCGAGGCCGGGGCCCAATGCGACGTTGCCGCTCGCTCCCACATAGCTGCCTCGCAAAGTGCCGGGACCGATCCGCGAATTCCTGGCGAAGACGGCCCAGGACAAGGTACCCGCCGAGGTCACGCCAAGGTCAAGACCGACACGCCTTATTCGTCCCTCGTAGACATATTGCCGAGGCGGTCTGTTCGCGTGGAACACGCAGCGCAGCGACTGCGCCGATCCAAGGACCAGGCCAACGCGCGGCGTGCTGAAGCACAATAACCTGCCGACCCTGAACGTTTCGGCGCGAGCTGAATTGGCGGCGGCGCAAAGCAAGACGAATGCGCCTAAGGATCCGAGCAACCGAATCATTCGCATTCAAACCTCCATTTGGCTCTTGGTGTCGGTGGGCACGGCGCCAGGCCCACGGTCCTGGTGAAGCCAGAACGTGATGGCGAGGCCAATCAGCAGGACGGCGCCCAGCAGGAAGAAGATCACGGATTGCTGCAGCCAGGATATCGCGGGCACCGCAAGGCCCATTGCAAGGCCGAGGAACGCGATCTGCAGCGACAGAAGACTGACGCCGGCGAGGAAGGTGCCGAGCGCAAGCAGCGTGAGGAGGACGAGGCTTGTTGCCGGCGTCGGGAGCAATTGCTGAACACCCGATACCAGCATGATGTTCATCGTGACCAGGACGGCCACCCAGTGCAGCGCCTGGGTCCAGATCAGCCGCCACCGGGCCTCTTTTCCCTCGATCTCCGGCCATTTGCTGATGACGCAAACCACGCCGATGGCGAGCGCCAGAAACTCCCAATAACCAACGAGAGGCTGATGCGACGCGTTGGTGTAGGCGACACCTGCGATCGCGAGCACCAGTGCAACGACATAGGGAAGCTGTTGCCACAGAAAATGGGCTATCCCCGAATGCGGTGGGGAAGACGCGGCATCGTCGTCTTGCCGGGAGTCGATCTCGCTCATGGGGCGCTCATTTGTGACTGTGCTTTGCTGGACGTCTGCTTGGGGTCGTCGCCGAGGTAGTCCTCGACGTAGAATCTGATGATCGCGACCCGGCCGATGGCGACCAGCGGCATTGCGAGCGCGATGCCGATGACGCCGAACAGCGCGCCAAGGAGGACGATCGCGACCAATGTCCAGGCCGGCGGCGTGCTGACTGCCTGACGCTGGATCAGCGGCCCGATCACGTAGCCCTCGATCGATTGAATGACGGTGTAGATGACGATCGCCCAGATCAGCACAGAGCCGCCGAGTGGCGTTGCCACGAGCGCGATCGGGATGGCGGCAAGGATCGGCCCAAGATAGGGAATGAAATTCGACAGGCCCGCCTGGAGCCCAAGCACGAAAGGACCGGGCAGCCCGATGAGATAAAGCGCGCCCCACACGCACAGCGTCATCAGGATGATGCGGATGAGCTGTCCGACCAGCCAAAGTCGCAGGACGTTGCCCATCTCGTCCATCACTGATCGTGTCCGGGTGCGATATGACGGCTTCACCAGCACCACCAGGCTTTCGCGATAGCTGGCGGGATCGAGGGCAAAGAGGATTCCGAGGAACACGATCACGAGCGCGCCGGTCAGGGCCGTCGATGCCCCGCCAAGAACAAGCCGGGCATGGCTCAGGAACCTGCCCTGGTCGGAGAACAGCCATTGCGCGAAGTCGCGGCCCCATTCGGGACCGAGCAAATCCACGCCGTATGTCAGAAGATGCTCCTGAAGAACATCGAGCTGGCTGTCCATGACCTTCAGCAGCACGCGCGTCTGCTCCGGCAGCTTGCCGGTGCCCCAGGCGAGGCCAAGTGCCGTCAAGGCGGAGAACAACAGGAGCACCAGTGACAACCGCCAGGCACGGTTGAGCGGAAGAACGGGCGCCAGGGTCCTCGCGGCAGCATCCAGAAAGGCCGCAAACAGCAATCCCGCGAAGACGATCAGGAGGCTGGAGGCCGTCTGCCACACCAGAAAGAGAGCGACGCATGCGGCGAGCAGGGCAAGGCCCGTCGCGAGTATGCTGCTTCGCCCGTCAGGTCCGGTGAGTTCGGCAGCTTCGTCGCGTAGCACAAGCTCGCGGAGCCCCTCCCGTCCTGTTCTTGCATCGCTCATCGATCAGCCAACTCGAAGGGGCCCATATGATCCGCCGCTGCGCGCGGCCTAGGTGCGAACGCGGCGGCTGCCATAGTGCGGATGCATGCCGCCGCGATGACGCCAGTAGCGGTGTTTCGTCGGGTTCGTATTCATATTGGGCGCCGCGCCGCTGGGCGGAGGTGTCGCGGCCTCCTTTGGCGCGAGCGTGCCCTGGTTGCTCGTCTGAGCCAGAGACAGGGTTGCGGGAGCGGCCGCAATTGATCCACCAAGGATCAAGGCGCTGCAGATGGTCCGGATCTTCATGCTCGCCTCCAGGTGAGCGCACGACGACAAGACTTCAGATCGAGATCGCTCCGACCGCCAGCGCATAGACACCGGCGCACGCGGCGATCGTGAGAGCTGCAAACAGGATGGCTTCGAGCGGCCTGAAGACCGCTTCCTTGCGTTCACGTTTGGCTTGGAAGAACAGCAATGTCCCGGGCGCATACAGGATCGCCGAGAGCAGCAGAAACTTCGGGCCGCCCGCGTAGATCATGCCGGCAGCGTACAGCGTCGCGACGGCGGATCGGATCCAGTCGACGATGCGGGCCCGTTCGCCGGCATGATAGGTCTCGCCGCGATGAGCCAGCCTCAAGCCGAAGGCCGCAACGAAAAGGTACGGGATCAGCGTCATCGAGCTGGTCATCTTCAGGGCCAGCGTGAAGGCGTATTCGGCAAACCAGCTGACCAGAAGAAGGGCCTGGATGACGCAGTTGGTGAGCCAGAGCGCCCCGGCGGGAACGTGGTGGCTGTTCTCGCTCGCGAGATAAGAGGGCATGGTGCGGTTGACTGCCGCGGAGTGCAGCACCTCGGCTGCAAGCAGCGACCAGGACAGGTAATTGCCGAGGATCGAGATCAGCAGCGCCCCGCTGATGAAGATGGTCCCCCAGCGGCCGACCATTGCCTCCATGACGCCTGCCATGGACGGTTGCGACAGGTCACCGAGTTCCTGTCGCGGCATCACGCCATAGGACAGCAGCGTCACAAGGACGAGGAGCGACAGAACGGCGACGAAGCCGACGACAGTCGCGATTCCGATGTCGGACCGATCCCTGGCGTAGCGGGAGTAGACGCTGGCCCCCTCGATGCCGACGAAGACGAACACGGTGAGCAGCAATGTGCTGCGGACCTGTGCGGACACCGTCGCTACGCTCGGTTGCTCGGTTCCCCAGAAGTTTTGCCGGAACAGCTGAGGATCGAGAGCGACGACGGCCACGGCAATGAAGAACAGAATCGGGATGATCTTGGTGTAGGTTGCAATCGTGTTGAGGGCGGCCGCGCCTTTGATGCCCCGCAGGACCAGGAAGTGCACGCCCCACAGCAACAGGGATGCCGATGCGATCGCGGCCGGCGTCGTTCCGTCGCCGAAGACGGGAAGAAACTGCCCGATCGTGGCCTTGATCAGAATGAGACAGGCGACGTCTGCAAGGCAGCAGCCGATCCAATAGCCGGCCGCCGAAGCAAAGCCAAGATAGTCGCCAAATCCGGCCTTGGCATAGGCATAGATGCCGGCATCCAGATCCGGCCTGCGGCGGGACAGCGTCTGAAAAACGAAAGCGAGCATGAGCATGCCGGTGCCGGCGATGACCCATGCGATGATCGCGCCCAGGGCCCCCGTCGCCCGTCCAAACGATGCCGGTAACGCGAAGATGCCGGAGCCAACCATCGATCCGACCACGAGCGCGATCAGCGCGCTGCGCGAAAACGTCCGATCGGCCTCGTTCGACGAAGGAGCCATGACAGAAAATGGCCTTCCTATCGGAGATGTGCTGGGCGCGACAGGCAGCCTTGGTCGCGGAATGCCAGCCACCCTTGGACCCAGCCACCCTTGGACCATGACCTTAGAGACGGCGTTCCCGTCCGCACATCAGGGATTCTCTGTAGAGGGCGGGGCAGGAAATCGGCATGCCGAATTCCCCGCGGGGGCCGTCGTCAGGTCTCTGCGAGGGAGGTCGGGGTGCCTTGCTCGCAGCTCGATGGCGATCCGGGAACGGCGGCCTGCGCGACAAGAACGAAGCTCGAGCGGAACAATTCACCGGCCTTCGCGAGCTCGGCGGCGATGCGTCGGGCGTGGAGGGCGGCCGCGTCCTGGTCGGCGTGCTCGCATCCGGTCCGGTCGGGAGAGAGGCCGTATTTGTCGACGATGTGGAAGAAGTAGCGCATGCGGCCGGATTAGGCCGGAGCGTTGGCGGCCTCCAGTGACAAACGCGTAAGGCCCCTCCGCAAAAGGGATGAGGAACGGGTGTGGTCTCGGCTTACGGGTTTGTAAGGCGGGTGTTGATCGTCGGACGCGGCAGGGAATAGGGTAATTGTTGTTCCGGTCTCGGGTGATCAGCCGATGTTTCGGGCGAAGCGCGAGGTCTAGGCTGGCCGCTCCTGCTGATGCGAGAGGAGTTGTCCGATGTCGAATTATGATGAGAACCTGGCGACCTCCGGGACCGGCGGCAGTGCGCTTGCGGTCGACGCCGGACTTCGCGCCTACATGCTGCAGATCTACAACTACATGGCGGCGGGCGTTGGCCTGACGGCTGTCGTCGCGGGGCTGACCTATCAGCTCACGGATCCCGCCTTGCTGCAAAGTCCGCTGATGTGGGTTTTCATCCTGGCGCCGCTCGGGCTTGTCTTCTTCCTCAGCTCGCGCATCAATACGCTCTCGGCGCCGACCGCACGACTTCTGTTCTTCGTCTATGCCGGCCTCGTCGGCGTGTCGCTCTCGACGCTGCTGCACATCTACACCAGCTCCTCGATTACACGCGTCTTCGTCGTGGCGGCCGCGATGTTCGGCGCGCTCAGCATCTTCGGCTACAGCACGAGGCGCGACCTGTCCGGGCTCGGCACGTTTCTGTTCATGGGCCTGATCGGCATCATCATTGCGAGCCTGGTCAACCTCTTCCTGAGGTCGACCGGACTTGACTGGCTGATCTCGGTCGTCGGCGTCGGCGTCTTCGCCGGCCTGACCGCATACGATACGCAACGGATCAAGGCGATGTACGACAGCAGGGATGACGAAACCACGGCAGGCCGCAAATCCGTCATCGCCGCGCTGTCGCTCTATCTCAATTTCATCAACCTGTTCATGATGCTGCTGCGCTTGGCGGGAGGTCGGCGCTGAACGACGTGGTGCGACCGCTCAGGCCGCCGGCCGCTCCGCCGCGCTGGCGAGCGCATCGCGCAGCACCTTCTCCTTGGTCTCGTCCAGGGAGGTCTTGAGCACAACCCCGCCGGCGTCCCGGATTTCCTTGAGCACCTTGTCCGCCGTCATGTGCTTGATCAGGACGAACAAGGCGGCGTGGCCGGGCTGGAGCGTCGTGGACAGCTCCTTCATGAAGGAATCGTTGATGCCGAAATCCGACAGTGCGCCACCCAACGCGCCGGATGCCGCGCCGACGGCGACGCCAATGATCGGGTTGAGGAAAAGAACGCCGATCAGAAGTCCCCAGAAGCTTCCGGTGATCGCACCCGTCGCGGTCGTGTTGACGAGTTGATTGAGCTTGATCCCGCCGGAATCGGTTTTGACCGCGATGACGGCATCGTTGATGGTGATCAGGTACTCCTTCTGCAATTTGATGAGCCGTTGACGTACCTCTTCGGCCTTCGCCTCGGACGGATACACGATCGCCACTAGATCGGACATGGAAGCCTCCTTGACTTTTTCCGCCGCATCAATCCCCAGCGGTCCCAAAAGGGTGCCGTGGTGGAGCGCGTTGGCTGAGACTAGTCGGAGGCCAACGCGCGTGGCATCCGAGAAAACCCCGAGGTGCGGGGATGAACGTTCCCGATCCCGGGATCAGGGAAGATCCCACGGCTCGAACTGCGTGCTCTCGGGATCGCGTGTCCAGCTTTCTCAGATGGCGGTGTACATCGCCGTGCCAAGCAGCAGCACCAGCACAAGGAGGCTGATGCTTGCCGCCGGCCACTGGCAAAGCACGTCGTTGCTTCTTTCGACGCTCCCGCCGAAGGCAAGGAAGCTCCGTCGGATAGGACCGACCAGCGTCATGATCGTCTTCCAGCCGGTCGAAGACGCAAACGGAGGCGGCCAGGGGCCGAGCAGGATCGCCAGCAGCGTGCCTCCCAGGACAGGCAAGAGCAATTTGGAAAACGTCCCGAGCTCGAGGAGGTCTGATGTCATGTCGGGCGGCACGGATAGGTATGAGGTCCAGGGCACGAGGCCGAGCAAGAGCGAACACAGCGCCAGGACAAGCGGGGCCGCGTCTCGCATGTATCGTGGGCGGCCAATCAAGGTGATCGGTTTGCCCGAGGCCGCGAGCGCATGAGCCAGCACCAGCACGACATAGGCGGCCGTCAACATCCCACCGGCATGGAGCACAATCGCCCACCACCATTGCCCGCTGTTCTCCGCCGCCTGGAGCAGCAGGTCCTTCGCCACGGAAGCGCCGCTTGGCGGTACGCCCATCAGCGCGATACCGCCGAGCGCAAAGGCCGTGACGCTCAAGGGCAGGGCTCGCGCAACACCGCACAGTCCTGTGATGCGATCGTGGCCCAGCGCCGCGTAGATCGACCCGACGGCCATGAACATTGCGGCCTTCGCGGTGGCATGCGAGATCGCCTGGAGCAGGCCGCCCGCCAACGCGTCGCCACGCTCGAGCCGGCCGGAGCCATCGAACGCCAGCGGAAACATCAGGAACAGATAGCCGATCTGGGCCAGGGTGGAGTAGGCAATCAGGAGCTTGAGACGCTCCTGTCGCAGCGCGACGATGCTCCCGAACACCATCGCCGCCGCTCCCAGCGTCGCGAGCAGCTGCGTGGCGGCGAAACCAGGCAGGGCAGGCATGACGTTGAACCAGAGCCGTACGACGACAAAGAAAGATCCCTTCACGACCAGGCCGGACAAAATCGCGCTGGCGGCCGCGGGTGCGCCAGCGTGGGCGGGCGGTAGCCAAAGGTGCAGCGGAAACAGCGCGGTCTTGGCCAGAAGGCCGGTTGTCATCAAAGCCGCCGCGACGATCGCGACAGGCTCCGCGCCGATGCGATGCGACAACAGCACGATGTCAAGCGTGCCATGGAGACCATAGATCAGTGCTGTGCCCACCAGATAGAGCACCGAACCGAGCAACGCGAAGAGCAGATAGCGCAATGCGGCTCGCAGCGTCTCCGCGCGACCGTCGAGCGAGACCAGCGGTACCGCGGCGAATGTCAGCAGTTCCAGGGCAACATAGAGGGTGAAGAGGTCCCCACCCAGGAAGATCGTGTTCAACGCCCCCCAGATCGCCAACAGCAAGATCCAGAAGGCGAATGGCGCACGGGTCTCAGTCGCCGTGACGGGGAAGTCGGCAGCGGCAAAGACAGCCACCGCGCAGATCACCACCGCGGTCGCCGCGAGCATCACCGCAGACAAACCGTCCGCGCGCAGCGCCACCCCCAACGGCGGCGGCCAGGCGCCGAGCAGGTAAACCAGCGGGCCCGCGCCCTGCGGCAGCGCGATGAGAATCGCCACCGCAATTGCCAGCCCAAGCGGGATCGTCGCGTAGACGACCGGCCTGATGTATCGGCTGCCCAGAACGAAGGCCAGCAAAATGCCCATGATCGGCACGGCGATCGACAGCACCAGCAGGAATCCGCTCGGGGTTGTTGTCGCGGCCAGCGCCGGGGCGGGGGGCAGCATCAGCCACCCGACGGATCTGGGCCATCGCCCGGCGATGTGCGACCGCTCAGCGTCGTGGAGCCGGTCGTCTGGAACAGCCGCAGCAGGAGCGCAATCGCCAAGGCCGTTGCGGAAAACGCGACGACGACGCCGGTAATCACCAGTGCCTGCGGCACCGGGTCGTTGCCCATTCCTGCCGCTGCACCCCGCCGTCCAACGACGCCGAACAGGAGGAATATGCCGCTGCCGAGCAGATTGAAGGCGATGATCTTGCGAAGAGGCTGCGGATTCGTGATCAGACCGTAGAGCCCAAGTCCGACCGCAGCAGCGGCGCACAATCCGAACACCGTCACCCCGCTCATGGCTTGGCGCTCCGTTCCGGTGCGCCCGCGAGCAGCAGGCCAAGGGTCGCCGCGATCGTCAGGACCATCGCGACCTCGATACCCAGTATCAGTGGCTTGGCCAGCGCCGGCGGATAAGAAAGGAATGCGGCGCCAAACAGAAGGCCTGCGAGGCCGACGACAAGGAACAGGCCGGGTCCGGCAACCAGAAGGACCCGTACCGATCGACGGCTCACCGGTGGCGTGTCCGCCAACCCGGCCATGATGGCCAGCAGCCACATCGACGCGAGAATCGCACCGCCCTGAAAAGCTCCGCCGGGATGGTCGGCGCCAGTCCAGAGGACATAGGTCCCGACGACAATGCCAACCGGCGGCAACAGTCGCGCGAGAAAGGCGAGAACGCCGCGCGGATCAGCCCGGTGGCGCGGCCCCGGACGCCCGCCCCAGGCACTGTCAGGTGCAAGCGACCAGACGCCGATGATCGCCAGCAACAGCACGACCTTCTCGAGCATGGTATCCATGGCGCGGAACGCCATGAGCACGTTGGTGACGGGGTTGGACAGGCTTGTCGCCCAGGCATTTGCCGCAGCAGCCGGCGCAAGCGTCGGAGCGGGATCGGGCAGCAGCAGAACCGCGCCAGCCAGCGCCGTGGCGGTCAGCACCGACAGTGCCGCCGCGCTCACGCGCACGACTTGACCGGGCGTTTCCGCCGCCACCAGGTCGGCATCCCGTAACCGCGCCGCCGCACCCAACAGCAACACACCACCGAGCCCTCCGCCGATCGCGGCTTCAGTCAGCGCGACGTCGACGGCGTCGAGGCGCACCCAGATGAGTGCGACCAGCAGTCCATAAGCGACGAAACCGACCGTCGCCGAAAAGGTTTCGCGCACGACAATCGTCCGGATGCCGAGACCCAGCACGACCGCGGCGAGCACGATCTCGAAGATCGTCGCGACGCTCATCTGGTCGATCCGCCAAGGCGCGCGGTACGCGCGATCAGTTGCGAGACCGTCGCGCCCGCGAGCAGCCCGAGCAGCCAGATGCTGACCAGCTTCAACCCGTCGCGAACACTTCCTGCTTGCGGAAGCAATCCGAGCACGACCAGGCCGAGGCCGAGATTGTCCGCCTTGGTGAGCGCGTGCAGACGCGTCAGCGTATCGGGGAAGCGAAGGAGGCCGACCGTGCCCGCCAGAAAGAAGAACGCGCCCGCCGACACTGCTGCAATCGTCATCATGTCGCGTACAAGGCTCATTCGTCCTCCGTTGATGCGGTCCCATCGGTTTCGAGGCGGGAAAGCCCCTTCTTGACGAACGCGATCGAAGCGAAGGTGGCGAGGAGTGCCAATGTCAACGCCACGTCGATAGCCGCGGGGACGTCCGCTACGGTGCCGAGCAGCAGCAGCGTTGCGATACCTCCGGTCCCGATCAGCTGCGTCGCCATCATGCGGTCGGCGTCTCCGGGACCACGCAGGATTGACACCAGCCCCAGCGCCAGCACTGCCAGAATGAAGCCGACCGCGGCGGTCAGGAACTCAGTCATTGTAAAGTGCGCGAACCAGGGCCGCTTCCTCTTCGGCAAGTTCAGCGACCACCGGCTGATCGACGTCGAGACAGTGATAGAGGAGATGCGCGTCGTCCTCCCCGGCCGGCACGGTGCCTGGCAGCAGGCTGGTGAGCGTTGCGAACACGTTGCGCCGCAGGCCGCGTGGAAGACCGGTCGGATAAGCGACAAATCCCGGCCGCAGCGGCAACCGGGGATCGAGTGCGCGCCTTGCGACATCCGCTCCGGCAACGACGGAGTGGAACAGGAAGAGCAAGGCCAGCCGGGAGATGGCACCAAGCGAGCGCCGCGAGGTGCCAGGCTCCAGCAATCGCAGGCTCGTCCAGGTTGCCGCGGCCACAGCGACGGCTGCGGCAGGAATGTCATCGAGAGCGGCACCGGCAAGCACGAGCCAGAGACCAAGAAACCATGCCGCTCGGGAAGCCGCGCTCCACCAGGAGGCTCCGGCTATGACGTTCGCACGCCCGTCTCTCCCTGAGTATCCTCTCACGTTGGAGTCCTCGATCGGCAGCAGGTTACGTTGCCGCCTTCTGCGGCGTTTGGAAAAGCCGGCCTTGGGCATCGACTTGGGCATTGTGAGGCGGGACTTCGGCGGCGCCGCCGCATTCGGCATCGGCAGCCGGGACGCGTCGAAGCGCGAGCTGGCGTAACGATACAACAGCATCCAGAGTGGTTCGAATGGCGTCCACGAGCGCATCGTTCGACGCCATCGCTTTGGATGGGCCCTCGCGACCCTGCCACGCAACTAGCGCGAGTCCTGTCGGGGGAAGCAAGTGCCGCCCCTGCCGCTCCGGGACGCACGGCACTGATCCTCAGTGGAGTACTTGCAGCTCACCATCCCCTTGAACTTGGAGCACCATTGGTTTTGCTGGGCTTGCGCCGGTGTCGCCAATGGCACGATGGTCAGCATTCCAACGATCGCGGATGCAACTAGGATGAATCGTCGCATTTGAAAGCCCTCACGGTTCAGCCCGATCGCCGACACCTTGAGCGCGAGTTTTCGGATCGACCGGGGCGGTCCTGTGAAGCGCCGGTCCAGCGCGACGGCATCGCCGCGCTTGATTGCTTCACTTGAGGGGAGAACCGTGCGCTCTCGATGAGACCGGCGATATTGGGTGATTGCCTGATCGGGCTTGAGGAATTCCCTAGTGCGCTGTCGAACGCCTCGTTCACGCATCGGGCAGGGGGCCTGCGTCCGTGCTCCGCGGCCACCGCGATTGCATCCGGCCGTACCGGGTAGATTTACCGATGTGTGCGGCCGGCCCGTTGGGCAAAAATGCTAAGGGCGATACCGGGACATCGCAACCTCGGAAAAGGCTGACCCGCCCGGCGACATGTCCGGAACCTGAAGGGCTCATGGTTATGCGCGGCCGCCGAACGACACCTCGGCCAGTCTTTGCGTTGACGCTGGCTGTGTCCTCGCTGATCCTGGCGGCGTGTGGGCGTGAAGCGGAAACGAAAGACGCGCCTCCGCCGCGTCCGGTCCGGACCGCGACGGTCGAGAAACGCGAAGCGCGGACGCCGCTGTCCTTCACTGGCCGCATCGAGGCCGAGGACGAGGTGAGTGTCGCGTTCCGGATCTCCGGCCGCCTGATCGCGAACGACACCAAGCTCGGCGATCGGGTCGAGGCCGGGCAACTCCTGGCGCAACTGGAGTCCCAGAACGAGTTGAACGCGCTCCGACAGGCGCAGGCGGCTCTCGCCGCCGCTCAAGGCCAGCTCACCCAGGCGCGCAATCACTTCGATCGCCAGCAAACGCTGCTCGCACAGGGGTGGACCACACGCGCCACTTTCGAGGCCGCGACCCAGGCACAGCAGACCGCCCAGTCCCAGGTGGATGCGGCCGAGGCCCAGTTGAGCGCCGCGCACGACCAGGTCAGCTTCACCGAGCTCCGGGCCGACGCACCAGGCAAGATCACAGCGACGGGTCCTGCGGCCGGCGAAGTCGTCCAGGCCGGACAAATGATAGCGCGGATTGCGCGGCAGGATGGGCGCGACGCGGTCTTCGACGTGCCCGCTCAATTGGTCAGAAACGCCGGCCCCGATCAGCAGGTCACCGTTAGTCTTACGGATGATCCGGCGGTGACAGCGCAGGGGCGCATCCGGCAGGTTGCCGCACAGGCCGACCCGATCACCCGCACCTTCGAAGTCAAGGTCGGCCTGACGGATCCGCCTCCCGCGATGCGGCTCGGTGCCACCGTGGTCGGGCGCGTCGAGACGAGTGCCGGGCCGATGATCGACATTCCGGCAGCCGCGCTCACCAGGATGAATCAACAGCCGGCCGTCTGGGTCGTGGATCCATCGACCAACACCGTCTCGATCCGAAACGTCGACGTCATGCGGTTCGATCAGGCGCAGGTGCTCATCTCGCAAGGATTGGACGCCGGCGAAGTCGTCGTCACCGCAGGTGTTCAGGCGCTTCATCCCGGCCAGAAGGTTCGGGTGCTCGGGGGAGGGCCATGATCGGACTCAACCTCTCCGAGTGGGTGCTCAGGCATCGCTCCCTTGTGGTCTACGTCATGATCGTTGCGATCGTCGCGGGGCTTCTGTCCTATTTCCGGCTTGGCCGCAACGAGGATCCTTCCTTCATTATCAAGACCATGGTCGTTCAGGCGGCATGGCCGGGCGCCACGGCCGAAGAAACCATGAAGCAGGTGACCGAGCGGCTCGAGCGCCGATTGCAGGAGACCCCGCATCTGGATTTCCTGCGCAGCTTCACCCGCGCGGGTCTCACGACGATCTTCGTGAACCTGAAGGGAAGTGCCAGCGCCAAGGAGGTCTCCGATACCTGGTATCAGGTGCGGAAAATTGTCGGCGATATGCGTCACACGCTGCCCGCGGGCGTTGTCGGACCGGGGTTCAATGACGATTTCGGCGATACGTTCGGCATCGTCTACGGCTTCACCAGCGATGGTTTCACCCAGCGCGAGCTGCGCGATCATGTCGAGGCGATCCGTTCGCAACTCCTGGGGGTGCCCGACGTTTCAAAGATCGAGCTCCTGGGCACGCAGGACGAGGTGATCTTCGTCGAATTCTCCAAGCAGGAGCTTGCGACCCTGGGAATCGATCGGACGGCTCTGATCGCCACCCTGCAGGCGCAAAACATCGTTCGGCCGGCCGGAACGATCGAGACCGGCACGGAGAGCATTTCGCTGCGGGTGTCGGGAGGTTTCCAGTCCGAACAGGACATTGCCAACGTCAACTTCGCCGCCGGTGGCCGCATGCTGCGCCTGAGCGATCTTGCGAAGGTGCGGCGTGGCTATGCCGATCCGCCACAACCGCTGTTCCGGATCAACGGGCAGCCGGCAATTGGGCTCGCGATTGCCATGCGGGACGGCGGCGACATCCTTGCGCTCGGCAGGAACATCAAGGACGCGATGGCGCGGATCACCGCGGACCTGCCGATCGGCATAGAGCCGAGTCTGGTCGCCGACCAGTCCATCGTGGTGAACAAGGCGATCGGCGAGTTCATGAGCTCCCTCGTGCAGGCGATCGCCATCATCCTCGCCGTGAGCTTCATCAGTCTCGGCTTCCGTCCGGGCCTCATCATTGCGCTCGCCATTCCGCTTACCCTTGCGATCGTATTTCCGATCATGGAAGTGGCCCGCATCGACATGCAGCGGATATCGCTGGGTGCGCTGATCATCGCGCTTGCGCTGATGGTCGACGACGCGATGACGACGACCGACGCCACGCTCAATCGGCTGGCGGAGGGCGACAGCAAGGTGGCGGCCGCCTCCTATGCATACCGAACCCACGCCTTTGCCATGCTGGCCGGCACGCTTGTGACGATCGCCGGCTTCATACCGGTCGGCTTTTCTGCAAGCTCGGCGAGCGAATACACGTTCTCGCTGTTTGCTGTGGTTGCGATCGCGCTGCTGGCGTCGTGGTTCGTTGCGGTCATTTTCGCACCGCTGCTGAGCGTCGTCATCGTTGTGGCCCCAAAGCAGACGGGCGCCGCTCCCGGCCGGATATTCCGGCTGTATCGGAACTTCCTGGTGCTGGCGATGCGGGCCAAATGGCTGACGATCATCGTGACGCTGGCGCTGTTCATCGCCTCCGTGATCGCGCTTCCGCTCATTCCGCAGCAGTTCTTTCCGCTGTCCGATCGGCCGGAGCTGCTCGTGGATATCAGCTTGCCGCAGAACGCGTCCATCTATGCGAGCGAAACCGCCGCCAAGCGCGTCGACAGGGTGCTGGCGGGCGATCCCGACGTTGAGCATTGGAGCACCTATGTGGGGCGCGGCGCCGTCCGCTTCTATCTGCCGCTCAGCGTGGAACTGCCGAACGACTTCTTCACGCAGGTGGTCGTCGTGGCCAGGGACGTTGCGGCTCGCGAGCGTCTGCATGCGAAACTGGAGCGAGTCCTGGCCGATCGGTTCCCGAACGCCGTCTCGTCCGTGTCCCCGCTTGGCCTCGGCCCCCCGGTCGGTTGGCCGCTACAATATCGCGTCAATGGTCCTGATGCGGAGCGGGTGCGTGACATCGCGCTCAAGGTCGCGCAGATCATGTCTGCCAATCCGAGCGCCAAGAGCGTGAATTTCGATTGGATGGAGCCCGATCGTCAGGTGCGCATTCGCGTGGACCAGGATGAAGCGCGCCTTCTCGGCCTCAGTTCGCAAGCGATTTCCGCAGTGCTGAATACCGTGGTCACCGGCTCGCCCGTCACGCAGGTGCGAGACGATATTTACCTGGTCAATGTTGTGGTGCGCGCGACGGATGAACAGCGCGTCTCACTCGCGACCTTGCGGACGCTGCAGGTGCCGCTGCCGGGCGGGCAGACTGTTCCGCTGAATCAGTTTGCCTCCTTCGAATACGACCAGGAATTTCCCCTGGTCTGGCGGCGGGACCGCGTTCCGACCCTGACGGTACGAGCCGCCATTTCCGACACGGTACTGCCGGAGACAATTGTGACGGCGTTGTCGCCTGCCATCGCCAGTCTGAGAAAGACGCTTCCGCCCTCGTACGACGTGGTGGTCGGTGGCGCGGTGGAAGAAAGCCAGAAATCGCAGGCTGCCGTCCTCGCCGTGGTGCCCGTGATGCTGGTCGTCATGCTCACGGTTCTGATGATCCAGTTGCACAGCTTTCCGCGCCTGTTGATGGTCGTGAGCGTGGCGCCGCTCGGTCTGATCGGTGTCGTGGCCGCGCTGCTGCTCTCGGGGCGGCCTTTGGGCTTCGTCGCTATCCTCGGTGTTCTCGCGCTGTTGGGCATGATCAGCAAGAATGCGGTGATCCTGATCGGTCAGATCGAAGTCGAGCGTGCACAGGGGAAAGGGCCCTGGGACGCTGCCGTGGACGCCAGCAGTTCCCGCTTCCGCCCGATCATGCTGACGGCCGTGTCGACCGTTCTCGGCATGATTCCGATTGCTCCGACCGTGTTTTGGGGCCCGATGGCCTTCTCCATCATGGGCGGCCTGCTGGTTGCGACCGTGCTGACACTGGTCCTGCTGCCGACATTGTACGTGACCTGGTTCGGGGACATGGAGCGGGCCGAGGCGTCCGCTCCATCATCGTCTTGAGTGGCCGTTTCCGGCGAGGGGAATCCCGATCCTCGACTAGGTAATCACCCGATATTCCGTGCGTCACCCGAGGCGCATGGTGCAGGTGCTGGGCAAGTCGACCGGCCAGGGTGTTGCCCACGCTCGCGCCGCGAGGTCTTACATGACTGGGACGCCATCCATCCAAAAGCTCTCGCTGTTCGCATTGACCGCGATGGTGGTCGGCTCGATGGTCGGCTCGGGCATCTTCTCGCTGCCGCGGACCTTCGGCATCGCCACAGGTCCATTCGGGGCGATCTTCGCCTGGTGCATTGCCGGCAGTGGCATGTACACCCTCGCACGGGTGTTCCAGGCATTGGCCGAGCGAAAGCCCGAACTCGACGCCGGTGTCTATGCCTATGCCAAGGAAGGATTTGGCGACTACCCCGGCTTCCTGTCGGCATTCGGATACTGGATCGGCAGTTGCATCGGCAACGTGTCCTATTGGGTGCTGATCAAGTCGACCTTGGGCGCGTTCTTTCCCGTCTTTGGGGATGGCAATACGGTGATCGCGATCATCGTCGCCTCGATCGGAATCTGGCTGTTCCACTTCATGATCCTGCGCGGCGTGCAGCAGGCAGCCGCGATCAACACCATCGTGACGATAGCGAAGATCGTGCCAATTCTGGTGTTCATCGTCATCCTGATCTTTGCGTTCAAGGCCGATCTGTTCCGCGCCAATTTCTGGGGCGGCGAAGGCATGCCGGACAAGGGCCTGTTCGAGCAGATCCGTGCCACCATGCTGGTCACGGTGTTTGTCTTCCTCGGCATCGAGGGCGCCAGCGTCTATTCCCGCTATGCCAAGGAACGCGCGCATGTTGGTGCCGCGACCCTGCTGGGGTTTGCGATCGTTACGAGCCTGATGGTGCTCGTGACCATGTTGCCATATGCCGCGCTCCCCCGCGCCGAGATCGCCGGCATGCGGCAGCCGTCCATGGCGACGGTATTGGAGGCGGTGGTCGGGCATTGGGGCGCGATCTTCGTCAGCGTCGGACTTCTGGTTTCGGTGTTAGGGGCTTATCTCGCCTGGTCGCTGATCTGCGCCGAGGTGCTCTCCGCCGCCGGCCGGACCAGGGATATGCCGGCCCTGTTCGGCACTGAGAATGCGAACAAGGTGCCGGCTGCGGCGCTCTGGCTCACCAACGTGATCGTCCAGCTCTTCGTCATCAGCACCTATTGGTCGCAGGACGCGTTCGCGCTGATGCTCAATCTGACGAGCGTGATGTCGCTGATTCCGTTCTTCCTCGTCGCCGCCTACGGGCTGCTGCTCGCCCGGCGGGGCGAGACCTATGAGAAGGCCGGTCGGGCCCGGCAGCGCGACATGATCTTTGCCGGCATCGCCGTCATCTATACGCTGTTCCTGATCTACGCCGCCGGAACCAAGTTCCTGCTGCTGTCCCTGATCCTCTACGCACCCGGCACGGCACTCTATTTCTGGGCGCGCATCGAACAGAAGGCGAGGGTCTTTACGCCGGTCGAGTGGGGCATCTTCATCGCAGCCGCCGTCGGCGCTGCTGTCGGAATCCACGGATTGGCCACCGGCTACATCACGATCTAGGCATGACAACCCTCAAGGGCAGTCCCATGGCAAAGCAGGCATCGCAATCCAGCAGTTCCTTCGGCGTTCATTCGGAAGTCGGCCAACTGCGCAAGGTCATGGTCTGCTCGCCCGGCCGCGCCCATCAGCGCCTTACCCCCTCCAATTGCGACACCTTGCTGTTCGATGACGTGCTGTGGGTCGATAACGCCAAACGTGATCACTTCGATTTTGTCCAGAAGATGCGGGACCGCGGCATCGACGTCGTCGAGATGCACAATTTGCTCACCGAGACGGTCGCGATCCCCGAGGCCAGGAAGTGGATTCTCGACAACCAGGTTGTTCCCAATCAGGTTGGTCTCGGCCTCGTCGACGAACTGCGCGCTTATCTGGAAAGCCTGAAGCCACGCGATCTGGCCGAAACGCTGATCGGGGGCATCTCGACGCACGACTTCCCGGACGCCCATGGCGGAGAGATGCTCAAGCTCGTCCGCGAGGCCGCGGGCATGACCGAGTATCTGCTGCCGCCGCTCCCCAACACGCTGTATACGCGAGACACGACCTGCTGGATCTACGGTGGGGTCACGCTGAATTCGCTCTATTGGCCGGCGCGGCATGAAGAGCCGATCCTCGCCACGGCCATCTACAAGTTCCATCCAGAGTTCGCCGGCAAGGTCAACGTCTGGTGGGGCGATCCGACCCAGGACCATGGCCTCGCCACGCTGGAGGGCGGCGACGTGATGCCGATCGGCAAGGGCAACGTCCTGATCGGGTTGAGCGAGCGCACCTCGCGGCAGGCGATCAGCCAGGTCGCCGCTGCCCTGTTCAAGAGGAAGGCGGCCGAGCGCGTGATCGTGGCGGCGATGCCGAAGCTCCGCGCCGCGATGCATCTCGATACCGTCTTTACCTTCGCGGACCGGGATTGCGTTCTGCTCTATCCCGATATCGTCAACAGCATCACGGCGTTCTCCTACCGGCCGGCCGACAATTCCGTCGGCCTTGAGCTGCGCAAGGACGACAAGCCGTTCGTGGAGGTTGTCGCCGAAGCGCTTGGCCTGAAGAAGCTGCGCGTCGTCGAGACCGGCGGCAACGCCTATATGCGCGAGCGGACGCAGTGGGACAGCGGCGCCAATCTTGTCTGTGCGTCCCCGGGTGTGGTGTTTGCCTATGACCGCAATACCTACACCAACACCTTGCTGCGCAAGGAAGGGATCGAGGTGATCACTATCGTCGGCGCAGAGCTGGGCCGGGGCCGGGGAGGCGGTCATTGCATGACCTGTCCGATCTCCAGGGACGCGGTGGATTATTAGGCGACCCGGGGGTCGTTCCGGCCCTGAAGGCAGCGCGCTCAGGCCGAGCGGAGTTCCGCCTGTTTGCTGGGCAGCGTCGGGGAGGTTTCGGGAAACGGCGATCGGCCGGTTCAATTACAGATTTCTTTTCTTATCACCAACACGCCACAATCGTCGCCCAATTTAAGGCGATTCCTGGTGTACGCAGAAGCCATCGGGGGATGCGATGCGTGGATCTGTAGCTCTGTTGCCGGCCGTTGGATTGCTTGGAGCAAGCACCGCGTGGGCAGCGGATGTTGATCTCACCGAGCTGAAGGCCAGCAGTCCCGTGCCATATTATTCCGCTCCGTCATGGAGCGTCGTCGGTTCCGTGGCGCCGACCTTCACTGACAATGCCTTGTTCAGCCGGGACAACCGCAAGTCGGATTTCTATTACGAGCCTGACGTGAGCGTCAGGCTGGATGGGAATCTGACAAACGACCTGTCGTACCGGCTCTATGCCCGCTCCCAATACGATGCCTTTGCGACCGAGAAGGACGGCAACGCCGCAGTGGCGCGAGTGGGAGCGCGCTTGACGGAGAATTGGGACGGCTGGCGCTTCTCTGCCATCTACGAGAATCGGTACGATTTCGACGGTGTCTACCGCGATCTCGCTTTCACATCTCACGACGTGATGGGCTCAGTGGCGCGCGACTTCCGCGTCAACAATTTGACATTGTCGCCGCTGTTGCTCTTGACCTACCGGTTTTCCGACCTTGCGGAAGCTCGCCGCTGGCGCTTCGACGCGGTGCTCGGCATCGAAGTCAAGCTCGACCCGAAATGGTCGATCGTGAGCACGCCATTGTTGGAAGCCTTCTGGTTCACGGACGGGCTGAACCGGGGGCGGCAGGATCAAATCTACTCAGCGGATGTCGGGTTGAGGTATAGTTTCGCCAGCAACGTGTCGATCACGACCAGTATATTGTACGAGGCGCGAACATCGAACGTTCCGGAGCGGCGGTACAGAGACCTCCGCATCGGTCCTCGACTTGATTTCGCCTTTTGAGAGATGCCTGCAACATGGATATGAGACCTCTGCTTGTGCTGATCGGAGCCGCCGTCGGAATGGTGGCGGCGTCGTCCGTCGCTGCGGAACCGCGCGACCGGATTGATAGAGGCCAGCGCCTCGATACCGATGCGCTCAGGGATGATATTGCCATAGACCGCCTTCGGGTGCCGTCTCATCCCCTGGTGATCGCGCCGCCACAGCAGCCCGTTTCTAACGCAAAGGGAAAAAAGAAGAAGACCGGCGCGACCGGCGATGGCAGCCGCTAGCGCACGGTCGCGCGTTGCCATTGAGCGGCTGCGGCGACGAGGGAACGGTGCCTCCGAGTCCCGGGTAACGTGTGACCGCGTGCCGGGAGCAGTGATTTGTCGCGTGCAAAAGCCGCCGCCCGCGAAAATCGTTTGAAGCATTTTTAGTATCTCTTGCATCGCATTCGATCGTCGCACGAGAACGGCGCTCCCCCCGGGGCGGTGAATTGCGCATCTTCGGATTTCGCCTCACGAATTCGAGATTTAGTTCCCGCTGGTTTACTACCTGATGGTGTTATGCGCCCAACGGTGTATAGTTGGGTGCACCAAGGGCGTGTCCGCTCATCCGGTTCTGGTATGAAGGCCGGCGGGGCGGCAAAGCAGTTCACGATATTGGATTCAATGTTGGGAGTTGCTTGAGAAGAGTGAGTGCGTACCGTGAAGTTGCATAGCGCTCCAGCCAGCGAGTCGAATCGAGCCAGTGTCGGCGAATGGCTGCGGATTGGTCTGGAAGAAGCGAGCGACCGGCGGTACTGGATGTTCGCGACCGATCTTCTTTTTGCAGTCCGACCCTCGCACCGACGGCGATTTGTGTACGAAGGGATAAACCCGGCGTT
Organism: Bradyrhizobium sp. P5_C12; assembly: GCF_054049735.1. Lineage (NCBI taxonomy): Bacteria > Pseudomonadati > Pseudomonadota > Alphaproteobacteria > Hyphomicrobiales > Nitrobacteraceae > Bradyrhizobium > Bradyrhizobium sp. P5_C12. The sequence continues at coordinate 34,704 of NZ_JBFULU010000042.1, read as the reverse complement.
CGAATCCTGTCTTGGCATCTCGTCGGACGAAATCCGGGAGATGGACGTGTCGGCCTGTTTGGGCCGGGAAGACGCCGTCCCCGTCTGCGATGCCCTTCATGCCTGTCTCGCCGAAGGATCGGAGGTCAGAATTCGCCATAGCCTCGCGTTCGGCGGCCCGCGACGTGCGATCGAGACGGTCGTTGTTCCGGTCCGCGATGCCGCCACCGGCAGCATGGTCCGCCTGATCGGAAGTCATCGCGTCCTGCGCGAAGGCCCGATCAATGACACCGTTCAGGAGATCGTCGACGCGCGCATCAATGTCCAACTCATGTCGATTCAGGAGGACATCCAGCAAAGGATAGCATCGGATCTCCACGATTCGACCTGCCAGCATTTGATCGCAGCCAGCCTGGGCCTCATGCGAATCCGAGCCGATCTGGGCGACCCCGTCGGTGTCGAGCGGCTTTGCGACGACATCGACGTATCGATCGATGAAGCGCTCAGGGAGATCCGGACCTTTGCCTATCTGTTGCATCCCCAGGACCTGACGATCCACGGACTGAAAGCCACGATCGAGCAATATGCCAAGGGGTTCGCGGCGCGTACCTCGCTCCAGGTCAGCACCAGGATCGCGTCAGATGTGGGTCGATTGCCTTACGAGAAGCAGCGCTCGCTGCTGCGGGTCGTTCAGGAAGCCCTGACGAACGTCTTCCGTCATGCCAAGGCGACGGAAGTGGAGATCGTCCTTGCGGTATCGGACGGCAATGTCCGGCTGACGATCAGCGACGATGGTCGCGGCATGCCGATCGATCCGTCGAGATCCGGCGGCTTGGCAATATCGGCCGGCGTTGGAATTCCCGCAATGCGGGCGCGGCTGCAGCAGATCGGAGGCACGCTCGAGATCCGGTCCGGTCCTGGCATGCGGCGCTCGGGCACCGTGTTGTCCGCGGTGTTTCCGCACGATTTCGTCAACAACCGGCGCAGCCGGCAGAAGGTCACCTCGGTTATCCAGGCTCACTCAGGCATTCCCTGAAAGCAAAACACTGACCGGCCGGTGCGGGAGGAATTGGCGTCTGTCCAGCCTCGCACCGTGCAAACGACCTGGAGGTTCTGCCATGAAGCGGTTTCTTATCGCTGACGATCATGAAGCGGTGCGGTCGGGGCTGAGAGCGGTGTTGCAACAACGGGTCGACTGGGAGGTCGTCGCCGAGGCGAATGACGGCAGCAAAGCGGTTGCCGCGGCCATCAAGAGCCGACCCGACGTTGCGATCGTCGATTTTTCCATGCCGCGGATGACGGGCGTGGAGGTCGCACGGCGGATCAAGGATTATCCGCTGCAGACGGAGGTGCTGATCTTCACGGTGCACAACTCCGGTCTGCTCGCCCAACAGGCGTTCCAGGCCGGCGCCCGCGCGTTCCTGGTGAAGTCGGATGCAAACAAGCTGCTATTGGCGGCCGTTGAATCGCTTCTGGTGCACAAGCCGTTCTGCACCAGAAGCTGCGTGAATGAGCTGGATGCCGGATCGGGCGCCGATGTGGACAAGCACCAGGGGCTCACGCCCCGGGAACAGCTCGTCATCAAGCTGGTTGCGGAGGGCAACAGCAACAAGGGCATCAGCGCCATCCTGAACCTCAGCGTCAAGACGACCGAGGCGCACCGGGCCGCCGCGATGCGCAAGCTGGACGTGAATTCAACCGCGGGGCTGGTCCGCTACGCGGTTCGGGCGGGGCTTGTCGAGGCGTGAACCGCCAGCAGAATACCACGCCCATTTCGGTACATTCGCCGGAGGAATCTCGGGGTTTTGTGGGATAGCCCTTTGAGGGACGATCGGTATGATCGATCGACTTTCTGCTGGACCTCCCGACAGATCGGGGGCGTCCCTACGGGAACGACGCCGTGAAACGCATCGTGATTGCGGATGATCATGAGGTCGTACGTTCCGGGCTTCGTGCGATCGTTGACACGCGCTCCGATTGGATCGTCGCTGGAGAAGCGACCAATGGCGAGCAGGCCGTCGCATTGGTCGTGGAGACGCGGCCGGACATCGTGATCGTCGACTATTCCATGCCCCTCATGAACGGGCTGGAGGTCAGTCGTCGTCTCAAGTCGCTGCGTGTGCGTACGGAGGTGCTGATCCTGACGATGCACGAAAATGAGGAACTGCTGACCGAAGCGATCCTCGCAGGCGTTCGTGGGTTCCTTTTCAAGTCGGATGCCAGAAAACACCTGATTTCCGCCATCGAGGCGCTGCTCGACGGCAGGCCCTATTTCACCAGCGTCTTGCTGGAGAAACTGCTCCGCGATTATCAGGTCAACAAGCAGAACAAATCGAGCATGCTGCTGACCTCGCGCGAGCAGAGCGTGGTCCAATTGATCGCGGAAGGGCACACCAACAGGTCGATAAGCGCCGTATTGAAGCTTAGCGTGAAGACGGTGGAGACCCATCGCGCATCGGCCATGCGCAAGCTCGGGATGTCGTCGACAGCCGAGCTGGTTCGTTATGCGATTCGCAAGAAACTGGTTGCGCCTTAGAGCGATCGGCGCGGGGCTCACCCCATCATCTCCCTGACCATCGGCACCACCTTGCGCCCGTAGAGCTCGATGCTCCGCATCAGCTTCTCGTGGGGCAGGGGACCTGCCGAATATTTCAACTGGAAGCGCGCGATGCCAAGCGCCTTGGCGGTCGCGGCGATCTTGCGCGCCACGGTCTCCGGCGAGCCGACATAGAGCGAGCCGTGCTCGGCCTCATTGACGAACTCGTCGCGGCCCATCGGTGGCCAGCCGCGTTCCCTGCCGATGCGGTCGCGCATGGCCTTGTAGTCGGGCCACAGCTCCTCGCGCGCCTGCGCATCGGTCTCGGCGACGTAGCCCGGCGAATGCACGCCGATGGGCTTGGCCGGGCGGCCGAATTCCTTGAAGGCGCGGTGATAGAGATCGACGTAAGGCGCAAAGCGCGCGGGATCGCCGCCGATGATCGCGAGCATCAGCGGCAGGTCGTAATGCGCTGCGCGCACCACCGATTGCGGGCTGCCGCCGACGCCGATCCAGGTCTTGAGCTGGCCATGCTCGACAGGGGGATAGACGAGCTGGTCCTTCAGCGGCGGACGCAGCTTGCCCTCCCAGGTCACCGGCTTCTGCGCCAGCAGTGCCGTGAACAGGTCGAGCTTCTCCTCGAACAGCGCCTCGTAAGCCCGCAGGTCGAAGCCGAACAGCGGAAAGGATTCCGTGAAGGAGCCGCGGCCGAGGATCACCTCGGCGCGTCCGTTCGAGAGCGCGTCCAACGTCGCAAAGCGCTGGAACACGCGGATAGGGTCGTCCGAGCTCAGCACCGTCACGGCCGAGCCGAGATGGATGCGCTTGGTGCGCGCCGCAACGGCCGCGAGCACGGTCTCGGGCGAAGAGATCGCGAAATCGGCGCGGTGGTGCTCGCCAAGACCGATGAAGTCGAGACCGATCTCGTCGGCCAGCACCGCCTCGTCGACGACGTTGCGGATCACCTGCGCATGGGGAAGCATGGCGCCGGAGGCGTCCGTGGTGACGTCGCCAAAGGTATCCAGTCCGAATTCGAGCGGTGCGGTCATCGATCAGGTCTCTGTGGGGAGGATTCCCCGAGACTTAATAGATGGTCGCGGTGCGACAAGGCGGCTTTCGGAAATGCTCGGTTTCCGTTTGTTCTACCTACCGCCACATCCCGCGCATCCGCGCGCCGATGTCGATCTTCGGTCCTTGCGCCGCGGTGCGCGCGGCGCCTGCGGCGGCCTTCGGCCAGGCGGTGCGCTCGAACAGATGGACCAGCTGCTCCGGGATGAAGCGGGTGCGCGAGGCGTAGACGTGGCGGTCGCCCCGGGCGGCCTGGCCGTGGGTGAAGAAACGCTGCGGCACGACGAGGTGTAGATCGTCCTTGGCGCGGGTCATCGCGACATAGAGCAGGCGGCGCTCCTCCTCGAGCTCGGCSSTGGTGCCGGCGCCGAGATCCGACGGCATGCAGCCGTCGACGACGTTGAGCACGAACACCGACTTCCACTCCTGGCCCTTGGCGGAATGGATGGTGGAGAGGATCAGATAATCCTCGTCGCGCAAGGGAGGCCCGGATTTGTCGCTGGTCGCGTCGGGCGGATCGAGCGTGAGCTCGGTCAGGAATTTCTCGCGCGAAGCGTAGCCGCTCGCGATCTGCTCGAGCTGCATGAGATCGGCGCGCCGCGTCTCGGAATCCTCGTGGATGCGGTCGAGATGCGGCTCATACCACAGCCGCACGCGTTCGAGATCGGCCGGCCATTCCGAATAGCGCAGGTTTTCGATCGTGCGGACGAAGTCGGTCCAGTCGGCGCCGCTGCGCGGCGGCACCGGGAGCAGGCCGAGCGCGGCCATCGGATCGGTACTCTCCGCCATCTGGTCGAGCACGCGCTGCGCGGTTGCGGGGCCGATGCCCGGCAGCAGGTGCAGGATGCGGAAGCCTGCGACGCGGTCGCGCGGGTTTTCGGCGAACCGCAGCAGCGCCAGCACGTCCTTGACGTGGGCCGCGTCGAGGAATTTCAGCCCGCCGAACTTCACGAAGGGGATGTTGCGGCGCGTGAGCTCGATCTCCAGCGGCCCGGAATGCGAGGACGTTCGGAACAGCACCGCCTGGTGCTTCAGAAGCGCGCCTTGCTCGCGGTTCGCCAGCACCTCCTCGACGATGTAACGGGCCTGATCGGCCTCGTCGCGCACGGTCACGAGTTGCGGCTTCTGCGTGGAATTGCGGTCGGTCCAGAGGTTCTTGGTGAAGCGCTCGCGGGCCAGCCCGATGACGCCGTTGGCTGCCGCCAGCACGGTCTGCGTCGAGCGGTAATTGCGGTCGAGCGTGATGAGCTCGGCGCGCGGCGAAAAGCTTTGCGGAAAATCCAGGATGTTGCGCACGGTCGCGGCGCGGAACGAGTAGATCGACTGGGCGTCGTCACCGACCACGGTGAGGCCGCGTCCGTCGGGCTTCAGCGCCAGCAGGATCGAGGATTGCAGGCGGTTGGTGTCCTGATATTCGTCGACCAGGACGTGATCGAAGCGGCCGCCGATCTCTTCGGCGATGAGCCCGTCGCTCATCATCTGCGACCAGTAGAGCAGGAGGTCGTCGTAGTCGAGCACGTGCTGGGCCTGCTTGGCCTCGACATAGGCCGCGAACAGGCCCTTCAGCTCGGCGGCCCAGCCCGCGCACCAGGGATAATGCTGGCCGAGCACCTTCTCGATCTCCATCTCGGCATTGACGCAGCGCGAGTAGATCGAAAGACAGGTGCCCTTGGCCGGAAAGCGGCTCGCGGTCTTCGACAGGCCGCGCTCGTGCCGGACCAGGTTCATCAGGTCGGCGGAATCCTCGCGGTCATGGATGGTGAAGGAGGGGTCGACGCCGATCCGCTCGGCATATTCGCGCAACAGGCGCGCGCCGATGCCGTGGAAGGTGCCGGCCCAGCCCAAGGCGTCGCGCATGATCGCGGCGTTGTTCTCGCCCAGCACCTTTCGGGCGATGCGCTCGACCCGCCCGGCCATCTCGGCCGCGGCGCGGCGGGAAAACGTCATCAAGAGGATGCGGCGTGGATCGGCGCCCGCGACGATCAGGTGCGCGACGCGATGGGCCAGCGTGTTGGTCTTGCCGGAGCCCGCGCCGGCGATGACGAGCAGGGGGCCGCCCACGGTCGCGCCGTCGGCCACGCCATGTTCGACGGCGCGGCGCTGCTCCGCATTGAGCGTGTCCAGATATGTCGCCACGAATCGCCCCGGTGAAACGGCAAGAGTCGGCGATCTCGGCGCGAATCGCAATGCGGCTGGACGGAACCGGGTTTAGGACTTAGGGGAAGGGGGACCGTTGGTTCCAGCGCGCAGCCTCCAGCAATGACCGAGCTCAAGCCCGACCAGTTCGAGATGCGGCGGCTGGAGTCGCTCAGCAACACCATCTTTGGTGTCGCCATGACGCTCCTGGCCTACGACCTGCCCAAGGCCGCCGTCTTCACCAGCGCCCCCGGCTGGAGCGATCTCGCCCACGTCTATTCCGGCAAGCTTGCCGGCTTTGCGCTCAGCTTCATCATCGCCGGCGTGTTCTGGATCAGCCATCACCGGCGGCTGGCGCGCCMGCCGGTGGGCAGCCGCGGCGCGGTGATCCTCAATCTGTTCTTCCTGCTCTCGATCGTGCTGCTGCCGGTGACCAACGGCCTCTACACCAATTACAGCATGAGCAGCGCGGTCGCCGTGCTCTACGGCCTGCACCTGACCGCGATCGCCGGCCTCAATGCCTGGCTGTGGTGGACGATTCTAGGCGGCTGGCGCCACGAAATCATGGCCTCGCTGTTTCCGCTGCTGGTGTTCATTCCAGGCACGATCGTGGCGGCATTCGCGCCGCATATCGCGCCCTTCGTGTGGTTCATCGCCTTCGGCGGGCTCGTGATCCAGCGCTTCTATGCCGCGCCGACCGTGGCGGACACGTAGGCGGCGGCTCACCCTCGTGTCGCGCCAAACCCGTCGGCCGGCACGTAAAGCTTGACCGGGCGGATTTCGTAGACCGCTGTCGGATTGACCTGACGCAGCTTCCGCGCCGCTGCGAGCGCCTCGTCATCCGTGGCGCAGTTGACGAGGTGGAAGCCCAGAAGCTGCTCCTTGGTCTCGGCAAACGGGCCGTCGAGCACCATGCCGGCGCCGGGGCCGCGCAAGGTGCGGGCCTTTCGGGTCTCGTCCAGGCGCGCGGCCGGCCCAAGCAGTCCGCTGGCCCTCATGGGTTCCTGAACCTCGATGACTTTGGCCACGACCGCGGCGTCCTCTTGCGGCGTCCAGGACAAGATCTCGTCTTCCACGTGGTAGGCCAGGATGGCGTAAAGCATCGTCACCTCGCTTGCTTTGGGGGCTCGCAGCCCGAAGGACGTATCACGGCCGCCGAACCTGACAAGCCCGAGACTACAGTATTGCGTCAGGGAGTGCGCGACGAAACCGTCCTGAAACCCGATTGCCGCCCTGCGACGTGAACGCCGCCCGAAGCCGACGCGACTGATGGCCACAACAACACTGAAGGCAATCGGAGGCGGTTATGTCGAGCATCAAGATCATCTGCGACGCGCGTCGTGCCGGCCAATCCGAGCCTGCCGATCTGCACGACCAGAGCGGCCATCATCGTTATTACGGCAGCTCAGTCGAGAATGGCGGCGAGCGCATCGTCGAAAGCCGCCGCGGCAAACGCCAGCGCGCGCCGAACGTCTGCGGCTTCTGAGCCTCGCATAGCCGGACAAGGAGCGACAATGAGCGTCTTGCAAGTTTCGATCGCCGGTCGCCGCCGTTGCAGTGTGGGAGCGGCTTCGCGCGATCTGACCGCGCCGCCGCGCGTCACGGCCCGTTCAGGACCTGCTTGATCAGGGTTGCTCGCAACCGGGCGAGTTCGCCGCTCGCTTCCATCTGCTCGATCACCCTTCCGACTTTCGGCACGAGATCGCGATGCCGTTCATGCAGGTAGTGGTAGATGCGGATGCGCTCGAGCGGCGGGGAGAGCGGGTAGATCCTGGCCTGGAGATTGAGTTTCCTCACCGCGACCAGCCCGCTGAAGAGGTCGGTGACCATCACGTCGAAGCGGTCGGCATCGAGCATCCTGATCATGTTTTCCAGGCTGGTGGTCGCCGTGACGCGGCTCATGCCGCGCGTGCCGGCTTCCGACGAGCCGACGCCGCGCACGATGCCGATGCTGTAGTCCTTGATCGAATTCCAGCCGGCGACGTCAAAATGCAGTTTCGTGGTGAAGACCGCGGGCTCGATGTAATTGATCGCAGGCGTCACTTGGATCAGCGCCGGGTAGTCGCGCGAGAGCGTTCCGATCCGCTGGATTTCGCCGTCGACCGCGCCGGCGCTCGACAGCGCGAGCGCCCGCTTGCCGGGGACGTCCTCGAATTCGAGCTCGATGTTCAACCTGGCATAGACCGCCCGCAGCATTTCGCCGCCGACATATTGATCCGGGATGTCGGCGATGCGCGCGAGCCGGATGACCGGCTGCGCCTGCGATGGACCGGCTGCGAGCAGCGACAGGCAGACGACGATTGTCCTCCACACGAGGCGTCTCCTTGCGCGTCCCTTGCTGCCACTGGATTCGGTGCCTGTGTGATCTACCGGAGGTAGCATTTTCGCCGGACCGCAACGAACACGGCTCGCCCGCCATGCGGGCGCCTCCGCACTTTAACCGATGTCATTCTAGCACGCGAAGTGGTAGTTTGCCCGGCAATCCTGCTGCTGGGCGCCAGATATGACCCCGCCGAACTCAAGCCGCCCATGGGCCGACAGGATCGCTGCGCGCATCGCGCGCTGAGGGAGAATTTCAACCGCCGAATTTGCTCGAGGCTGCGACCCGCATGCCGGAGCAGGATGCCGCCATTTTCGGGGACGTGGTGCATGGGCAACGCAGGTGACGAGGATCCCAAACGCGGCCGCGCCGTTGCGCAGACGGCCGCGAAGGGGGATTTGACCGGCATCGGCGCAGCGCTCGCGCCGCCAGTGTTCGCGGCGCTCTTGTCGCGAATTTTCAACTGGTCGCGCAGCGGTGTCGGGCCCCGCTTGCTTGCCGCCGTGTTGCTGTTCTCCTCGCTCGTGACACTGACGCTGACGGCGCTTCAGCTCTATCTGGACTATGATCGCGAGGTTGGCGTCATCGAGACGCGGCTCGACGAGATCGGCCGCAGCACCACGGACAGCCTCGGGGAGAGCCTGTGGAATCTCGACCAGAACCAGCTCAAGCTCCAGCTCGACGGTATTCTGCGGCTGCCTGACATCCGTGCGGCGGAGGTCCGCGAGGTCGCCGATCGACCCAATCCGATCCGCGTTATGGTCGGCGAGCGAAGCACCCGTTCGGTCATGACCCGGGAATTCCCGCTGACCTACCTGGTGCAGGGGACCTCGCGCGCGATCGGCACGCTCCGGGTCGAGGCCACGCTGAGCGGCGTCTATCAGCAATTGCTGAACAGGGCTCTCGTCATTCTGGCGAGCCAGGCGGCAAAGACGTTCCTCGTCTCCCTGTTCATCATCTACATGGTTCATCTGCTCGTGACGCGGCATCTCGTCGCCATCGCCGAGTTCGTCGGCAAGTACAGCCTGGGGCGGCCGCCGCCGCCTTTGCACCTGGAGCGCCGGCCGCCCTACGCTCCCGACGAGCTCGACAAGGTGACCGACGCCTTCAACGGCATGTGCGCGAACCTCGAGCGTGCCTATGGCGATCTGCGCGAGGCCAATGCGACGCTCGAGCGTGATCTGAAGATCCGCCGGCGCGCCGAAGAGGCCGCGTGCGCGAGCGAGCAGCGTTTTCGCGACTATGCCGAGACGGCATCCGACTGGTTCTGGGAGACCGGACCGGATCACGTGTTCACCTACATCTCGGACCGGGCCGGCGCCTTCGGCATGGATCCCAAGGCCCTGATCGGCAAGCGCCGTTGCGATGCCGCCTTCGACCGCGACGCCGAACCGCAGAAATGGCGCGAGCACATGGCGACGCTGGACCGCCACGAGCCGTTCCGGAAGTTCGAGTATCGCGGCCGCGATGTGGCTGGACGCGTGCGCCATTTCAGCGTGAACGGCCGGCCGGTGTTCGCAGCGGACGGGCTTTTCACCGGCTATCGCGGTTCGGCCACCGATCTCACCGAGCAGCACGAGACCGAGGAGCGGCTTCGCCAATCGCAGAAGATGGATGCGATCGGCCAGCTCACCGGCGGCGTCGCGCATGACTTCAACAACGTGCTCACCGTCATCACCGGTACCATCGAGATCATCCAGGAGGGGCTTGCGGACAAGCCCGATCTCGCCGCGATCGCCCAGCTCATCGACGATGCGGCCGCGCGCGGCGCGGAGATCACCTCGCAGCTCCTGACCTTTGCGCGTCGCCAGCCGCTGGAGCCGCGCGAGATCGACGTCAACGGTCTCGTGGTCGAGACGGCGAAGCTGTTGAAGCCGATCCTGGGCGAGCACGTCGAGATCGTGACCCGCCTCGCGGACGACGCCTGGCCGGCGATGGCCGATCCGTCCCAGCTCTCGTCGGCGATCGTCAATCTCGCCGTCAATGCGCGCGATGCGATGCCGGGCGGCGGCAGGCTGACGCTCGAGACCGCCAACCGGGAGCTCGAAGGCAATGGCGACGGCGACGTCCGCTCCGGCGCCTTCGTCATGGTCGCGGTGGCCGACACCGGCCACGGCATCCCGGCCGACATCCGCGACCGCGTGTTCGAGCCGTTCTTCACCACCAAGGGGGTCGGCCGCGGCACCGGGCTTGGCCTCAGCATGGTCTACGGCTTCGCCAAGCAGAGCGGCGGCACCGTTGCGATCGAGACCGAGGAGGGCCGCGGCACCGTGGTGCGGCTGTTTCTGCCGCGATCGGCGGATGACGCCCCGGCCAGGGAAGGACCGGTGCAGGCGGCTGAGGCGGCACGCGGGCACGAGACGATTCTCGTGGTCGAGGACGATCCGCTGGTGCAAGGCTATGTCATTGCCCAGCTCGGCAGCCTCGGCTATCGCACGCTCGTCGCCGGTGACGGCGCAACCGCGCTCGCGCTGGTGGACCAGGGCGCCAAATTCGATCTGCTGTTCACCGACATCATCATGCCCGGCGGCATGAACGGGCAGGAATTGGCCGAGGCGGTCCGGCTCCGCCGCCCGGGGGTGAGGGTGCTCTACACCTCCGGCTATACCGACAACACCATCGTCCACGAGGGACATCTCGATCCCGGCGTGGCGCTGCTCAGGAAGCCGTACCGGAAGTCGGAACTGTCACAGAAGATGCGCGAGATGCTCGCGGGCGAGCCATCCGCCTGAGTGGGGCGCGAGGCCAGCGAACACGGCGCCAACGAAAAAGACGCGGCGGGAGTGCCCCGCCGCGCCCGATTTCTTGCTCGCTGGTCCAGGGCTGAGAGCGCCCCGATGCCAAGCCTTTAGTCAAAGCTTAGCGGGCGATCCCAGCGAGGTGACAGCGCTTGATAAAAGACACTGGATCACCTCCTTTCGTTGGTTTCGGGAGACTCCAATATAGGCCGCAAGGCTGCCGCTGTTAAGGGGAGGCGGGCCAGTCGGAACCGCGCCTGTGCGGAAGGGCCGGAAAGCCGCCGAGATGCCACCTCTTGGGTAGTTGATCTTGGGCAGTTGAGACCGCCGCGCGGCCGTGTTAGGGAGCCCCTGACGCGGGTGTAGCTCAAYGGTAGAGCAGCAGCCTTCCAAGCTGAATACGAGGGTTCGATTCCCTTCACCCGCTCCAGCCTTTTCATAGACTTAGCTCGTCAAGACCTTTTCATTCTGACAAATCGGCTGCTTCGCACGTTCTGATGCTCGCTGCCCGATCGACGGGTTTCGTGCGCCACTTGAGACTCTGTCTTATTCCCAGTGCTCCTCGATACCGACGACGGTGCGAACTCATCAAAACCGAGCATCTTGATTTGAGAAGAGGCACTGAACGCGCGTGCGGAAATCGGCGGCGCTTGCACTCGGCCTTCTTCTTCTCGGCCATATAGAGCTCGAAGTCCTTCGGCATTTGCCGCTCTCTCCATGCCTCCGGGAACACCGACACGAGAACGAACCTTTCGACTTTGGCCTCCTTGGCGGCTGCCGCGAGTTTGAGGGGGCCGTCACCGTCGACTTGTTTAGTGGCTTCCGCACTGTCGGGGCCACCAGCACCGGCTGAAAAGACGATCGCGTCGCTCCCGCTCAGGGCAGAAGCGATTTCCGAAACCGACATCTTGACGATGTCCCCGACGGTTGAGGAGATCCCGCTCTTCGCGAGATCGGCGCCCTTCTTGGGATTCCGAACGAAACCGTCAACCTGATGGCCAAGATTCATCAGCTGCTGAGCTACCCTTCTACCGACGCCTCCTCCGATGCCAATGATGAAAACTTTCATCCTGATCTCCTTTCTCGCCGTTGCGGTCAAAGCATCGTCGAAGGAACCGGTGGCTACATGCGTGCAGCTATCACGGCCATTCGCGGCGGCGTGATCAATTGAAGTAAATCCGATACCAAGGCGTTTGCCCGGGGGGGCGACCACGGACAGTGCGGCGCATGCACGGTGCTGATCGACGGCGCGCACACCAACTCGTGCCTGAAGCTCGCTGTAACGCTCGATCACGAGATCACGACGTTCGAAGGGTTGGGGTAGCCCAGCAACCTTCATCTGCTTCAAACTAGATTCGTCGAGCATGACCCGTTCCAATGCGGCTATTGCTCGCCCGGCCAGATCTGCTCGGCTCGCGTCATGAACATCGCCTCGATCGGTGGATCGGGGGGTTCGGCGGCGCCTGTGCCTATCGCGGCGGATCCGGGGTCCCAAGGCTGTGCAAAAACCTGATCAGGAGATGACGTCGCCAGGGCCGCTGGCTGGTAAGCCGGCCTCCTGAAATTCGCTTGCGGGCGGAAGCCTGCCGAAATGCCGGCTCGTCTCGAAGCGCCGTTCGGGAGGGCCTGGAGCCGTTTTTTGGTGCGGACCGTCGGGCGACGCTGACACCGGTGCGGGGCCGGAAGCCTTGCTCAGTTTACCCTGGCAATAGGCCCGCCGCGCGATAGCTCTCGATGAGCGAGTCAAAGAGCGAGATGTTCGAGCGACTCCGCGCAACGATTTGAGCGCCCGCGACGGCAGCATAAATGGCGCGAGCCCTTGCCTCACTCTCCTTGGGCTCGACCACCTCCGCGGCGGTCAGTTGCTTGCTCAGCCAAGCGACATTGACGTCAGCAAAAGCCTGAACCTCCTTCAACACCGCTTCGGGAAGTTCGTCATATTCGGTCGCCATAAAACTGCTGAGGCAAATGCGATTATCGCGCTCAAGCGACGCTCGGAAGATGTCCGGATACCGGCGTAAGGCGGCGATCGGGCTTTGAGCCGCAGCCGAGATCGCGTCCAGGTCGCGGGCGATATCTTCCCAATAACGCTTCGCAACGGCCTCGCCGAGCGCGGCCTTGTTGGTGAAATAGTAGTTTATGCTGGCGGCCTTGATGCCCACGGTCTGCGCCAGATCGCGGAAATTTATGCCGCCATAGCCGTAGGCCATCGCTGCTTCCCGCGCGGCCATCAGGATTGCTTCCTTCGCATTCTCTTTCATCGTTTTCGCCATATTCGAATGGTACCTACCATATGACAGATAGGGGTTGACAGAGCAAGTTTTGAGTCGTAGTTGTTTACCTGTCATCTGACAGGCAGGTGACTTGCCAGCACAAAGCGAGACTCGCCATGACCGACAAACTCAAGCTCTTCACCTCCCCCTCGGCCTTTCCCAATCCGCAGCGTTTGCGCATCTTCATGCATGARAAAGGCATCGCCGATCGGTTCGATGAAACGATCTACGATATGTCGCCAGTCGGCGAGCAGCGCGGCTGGAAACATCTCAAGATGAACCCGTGGGGCGAGACCCCGACCTTGGGGCTCCCGGACGGTTCCTTCCTCAGCGAGACCTCCGCCATTGCGCGTTACCTCGACGACACTTTCGAGGGTCGAAAGATCATGGGTGCGACGCCTCACGAGCGGGGCCTCGACCAGATGTGGGACAACCGGGTGTGGGTACACATCCTCTATCCCATCGTCACCGCCTTCCATGTGCTGCACCAAGGCCTCGGGCCGAAGCTGGAACTGACCAGCAATCCGGCGTGGGGCGAGCATTCCCGCAAGGTGGCGCTGAATCACGCGGCGCTTGTCGATCGCCATCTAGCCGATGGCCGCGAGTGGTTGCTGGGCGGCGAGGCGCCAACGTTCTCGGATATCACGATGGCGACCGCGATCGCCTTCTCGAAGTTTCCGGTGAACGCCACGCCGCTCGATGAGCGCTTCGAGCACATCGATGCCTTCTGGCAGCGCTGGCAGCGCCGGCCAGCCTTTCTGGCCGCCTACGCCGACCGGAATAGTGGTGTGCCCGAGCTCGATAACCGGGCCTGAACGCTCATCCCCCTCGACCCAGCTCAATCCGAAACTCAATCTGAAGGAGGCTGCAATGCCGTTCGCACGTATCGATCTGATCCAAGGTAAAACCCCCGAATACCGCGCCGCCGTGGCCGACATCGTCTACAGGGGCATAATCGATGTCCTCAAGGCGCCCGACGGTGATCGCTTCGTGGTTGTCGGTGAGCACACCGCCGACAACCTCATTTATGATCCCAAATTTCTCGGCTTCAGTCGGTCTCCCGACTTCATGCTGATCCAGGTGACCAGCACTGTCGGAAACCAAAAAGACACGAAGTTCGCCTTCTACCGTTTCGTCGCCGATGAGTTAAAAACTAAGCTGGCCGTCCGTCCAGACGACATCATGATCAACATGGTCTTTGTGGACAAAGAGGACTGGTCGTTTGGCGACGGCCAGCCCTGGTGATCGGCTGAATCTGAACTGTAACGGTGAAGATGGAGGCAGAGCCTCCTTCGTTCCATCAGGCGGCTCGCATTTCCTGGTCGTGGTGAGTGCGGGCCGCTTAGCAGGCTGAGTTTTCCCGCAGCGCCGTGGATTGACACGGCGCTTTTTTCTTTTCCGGTTTTCGCCGCACAGCCCAAATTCTAGGGCGCTCCTCGGGCGCAATAGACCGTGATTTGAGGGTCTTTTTGGTGATCTGGCGTGAAGTTTCAAATTCTGTCGAGCGTTGATTTTGCTATCAAAATGAACTTCGGTGATGTGGCGTGCGGGATCTGGTTTCGACTTCCAAGCTGAATACGAGGGTTCGATTCCCTTCACCCGCTCCAAATCCCAATTGGATATCGAGCTGACCAAGGCGGCCTCCGGCCAACCGAGATCTCCAATCTCGCCGCGCAGAGCCATGGTGCCGTCAGCTTCGACAGCCGGGACATAACGAATGAATGTCGCTCGCCAACTGGCCGGCCTTCAATCCGCGCGATGCGGGAAGACGTGAAGCTCGTCACGGTGGACCAAGGCCGTGTTCGACTGGTTCGCGAAAGTGCGGCCACAGCTGTGCTGGTTCTGGCGTTAGAGCAGGAACCTTCACCGCAAGCGCGAGTTGGCCGCTCAAGCAGGACGAAACGTCACACGAGGCCGACCTTGCAAGAAGCTGTGCGCGTGCGTTCAACCGCGCAAATCGCCGGCCATCCGATGCTGGTGCCGATTCCGATTGCGTGCTTCATCGGGGGCATTGCTGCGCACCCGTAGCTCACGCAGAGATAGCCTCAAGAACGGGAGGAGTTGAACAATGGGCCTTGCTCAATACGCCATCGTCCCGGTCCAGGATGAATGGGGCGTGCTGCATGACGGCAACGTCAACGGCAAATATGCCACCAAGGAATCGGCGTTCGAATCGGCGGTCGCCGCCGCCTCCTTGGCGTTGCGCCAGGGGCATGAAGTTCATGTCAGCGCGCCCGGCCGCGAAGCCGGCGAGAACGCGTTGGGAAGCTAGCTTCATCGTCGTGTGACCTGAACAAGGTCAGGATCTGACAACCGCCGCCCGGTGCAATCGAGCGTCTGTGCTGAGGCGTGCCGGCCGGAACGATTGCTTAAACGATCGACGAATCCAGCGGGTCGCATCCACTCTCTCTCTGGCCTATCGCGGCTCGCGAACGACCGGGTAAGGACGACGCCGGAGCTCGTATGCTCCAAATCTCATTCGCAGTCATACAATCTCGATATTCTGGTTGACGTATCAGCACCCAGGGGTTGTATTGGGTCCTCAGAGCATGAATGTGCGGGAGAGGGAAGCCCACCTGTCACTCCGCGCGACCGCATGCGTGATGACGCCCTGTCCGGCTGGACCAGTGGCGAGTGAGGTGAGGTCATGGTGATCGCGTCAACCTGGGACACCGAGAGAGCCGATTATCGCGCCATCGTCAACGAATGGCACGTGGTTCACCGGAGCGAGGAGGTCGCGGAAGGCGCCATCGTGCCGGCGTGCCTGCTTGGCGAGGATATCATCTTGTGGCGCCATGACGGCGAGGTTCACGCCTGGAAGGACTATTGCCGTCATCGCGGTGCGCGCTTGTCGCTCGGCTGGGTGAAGGACGGTTGCGTCGTCTGCCCCTACCATGGCTGGGAATACGGCACCGATGGAGCCTGCCGCCGTTACCCGGCCCATCCGACGACCCGGCCGACGAGCCGAGCCGCGGCATTCCGCCATCACGCGGTCGAGCATTATGGATACATTTGGGTCTGCATGGGCAATCCAGTCGCCGCTGTTCCTCCGTTTCCCGTTTGGGAGGATGCGACCTATCGCAAGGTCCAGGCCGGGCCCTACTACTACAACGCAAATGCCCTTCGTGCCGTGGAGAACTTCCTCGACCCGGCGCACTTTCCTTTCGTGCACGCCAACCTCAATGGCAACCCCGATGATCCCGACGAACTCGCGGATTACGATGTCGTGTTGACGGATGAAGGCTTGCGCACGAGCGAGATCACCTTGTTTCAGCCCTACGGCGATCATCGCGGCATTCCCATCACGGCGGGCTATCATTACTACTGCTTCCGCCCCACGACGGCCTATTTCAACAAGAAGACCGGCGAGGTTGAGCGCTTCTGCACGTTCATGGCCGTCACGCCGGTCGATCTGGAAAATTGCGTGCTGCATCTGACCGCCGCGATCAACTATGGCTTTGACGTCGGCATCGAGCAGATCGTGGCGCGCCTGGACAAGGTGTACGAGCAGGATCGCGTGATCGTCGAGTCGCAGCGCCCGAAGACTTTGCCGCTTCATCCCAAGGACGAGATACACCTGAGAAGCGATCTTCTCGGCGTGGAGTATCGCCGCTGGCTTCGTGCTTTGGCGGGTGACGGACCCATGCCCGATCGCGCGCAGGAGCCGGCGGCCGAGGGCGCGGTCGCAAACTGAGTGACCGGGCGAAGCGCAACGCGAGTGACGTTGAAGAAGGCGCTTTGAGCGCGGCGGGCTTCAAGCGTTCCACCGCCTAAAATAACATCATGTTAGGTTTATCGAATAACTGGGTAATTGTGTTAGCCCGGCGAAAGCCTATTGTCGCGACCAATCAGACACCTATCGGCAGTGACAAGCGCTCGCGAAACTCCGCAGAGCGTCCGGAGATTGCTGCCCAATTTCGAGCGAAGCCCGCCAACGGGACGTCAGCAAACCAGGGAGGAATTTTCTGAGATGACCACGACTCGCGCGATCCATCACATGAATCAGTCCAAAAAGGCTGCTGCGAGCGGCTGGATTGGGTCGGCTCTCGAATATTATGACTTCTTCATCTACGCGACCGCTGCGTCGCTGATCTTCCCGCAGATCTTCTTCCCGTCGGACAATCCCACCGTCGCCATCGTCGCATCGCTGGCGACCTATGGTGTTGGATATGTGGCCCGGCCGATCGGTGCCTTCGTTCTCGGACATTGGGGCGACACCCATGGCCGCAAGACTGTTCTCGTCGTCTGCATGTTTCTGATGGGCATCTCGACGATGGCCGTTGGTTTTCTGCCGACCTATCAACAGGTCGGCATCCTGGCGCCGATTTTGCTCGTCATCCTGCGCCTCGTGCAGGGATTTGCCGTGGCCGGTGAAATTTCCGGCGCAAGCTCGATGATCCTGGAGCATGCGCCGTTCGGCCGGCGCGGCTTCTATGCAAGCTTCGCCCTTCAGGGCGTGCAGGCCGGACAGATTCTCGCGGCAGCCGTCTTCCTGCCGCTGGCGGCCTACATGCCGACCGAGGCCTTCAACAGCTGGGGCTGGCGGATTCCCTTCCTGCTCAGCTTCTTCGTCATCGTCGCAGGCTACATCATTCGTCGCGAAGTCGACGAAACCCCTGCCTTTGCGCAGGAGGGCGAGCGGGGAGAAACGCCGCGCTCGCCCATTGTCCAGGCCATCAAGCTGAGCTGGCGCGACATGCTCAGGGTCATCTGCATGGCTCTGATGAACGTCATCCCGGTTGTTGCGACCATCTTCGGTGCGGCTTACGCGGTCCAGCCGGCCTATGGCATCGGATTTGCCAAGGACGTCTATCTGTGGATCCCGGTCCTCGGAAACATGCTGGCCATATTCGTCATCCCCTTCGTCGGCAATCTCTCCGACAAGGTCGGTCGCAGGCCTCCGATCATCGTGGGCGCGCTTCTCTCCGGCCTGCTTGCCTTCGTCTATCTCTATGCCATCAGCATCAGGAACGTGCCGCTGGCGATCCTGGTGTCGCTCTTGATGTGGGGCGTCGTCTATCAGGGCTACAACGCGATCTTCCCGAGCTTCTATCCGGAGCTGTTTCCGACACGCACCCGCGTGTCGGCAATGGCGATCTCGCAGAACATCGGAACGACCATCACCGCATTGCTTCCCGCCCTGTTCGCGACCGTGGCGCCTCCCGGCTCGGCCAACATCCCGTTGACGGTGGGGGCGATCGCCTTCGGCATCACGGTCATCGCGGCGCTGGCGGCCGTCACGGCCCGGGAAACTTACCGGATCAGCATCGACGATCTCGGCAATCCCGAAGCCGTTCCGATGGCGCGGGCAGACTATGAGCGGCGGCGTACGGGAGCGGCGAGCGGGGCTGCCGCAGTTCCGACCTGACGGATATGGTATGAGGCGATTGCCGCTGCGATCGATGATTGTCGCAGCGGCAGGGCTTCACGGCAGTCGTGACTGCCGATTCGATTTTGTGCGCGTGAGCGCGATCATGATGAGGTTGCAGGATGAACCCCGCTGTCGTTGCCGTCGCAATCACAGGCTCCGTTCCGCGCAAGAAGGACAATCCCGCGGTGCCGATCTTGCCGTCCGAGCAGATCGAGTCGACGCACGAGGCCTTCGAAGCCGGTGCCACGCTTGCGCATATCCATGTTCGCAACGATGACGAGACGCCGTCCTCCGATCCGGAGCGTTTTGCCCTGGTGCAGGAGGGGATCAGGAAGCATTGTCCGGGGATGATCGTTCAGTTCTCGACCGGCGGACGTGGCCGCGATCCCTCGGCGCGTGGATCGTCGCTCTATCTGAAGCCGGACATGGCCTCGCTCTCCACGGGATCGGTGAACTTCCCGACGATCGTCTACGAGAACAGCGCGGCCCTGGTCGAAACCCTCGCCACCGGCATGAAGGCGAATGGCATCCGTCCGGAAATCGAGATATTCGATCTGTCGCATCTGCATGGCGCCCGCCGCCTGATCGAGGCGGGGTTGATCGACCCGCGTCCGCACGTGCAGTTCGTCATGGGCGTCAAGAACGCGATGCCGGCCGACGAGCATGTCCTCGACATCCTCCTGGGAGAGCTCAGGCGGTTGATCCCGAAAGCGACGTGGACCGCGGCCGGGATCGGTCGCCATCAAGCCGAGGTCATGGGCTGGGCGCTCGCGCGGAGCGCCGACGCGGTTCGCACCGGGCTCGAGGACAATATCAGGATCGACAGGACGCGCCTCGCCGCCAGCAACGCTGAGCTCGTGACCATCGCCGCCGATTCTGTCAGGCGCCACGGCCGGCGCGTCGCGACTGTGGCTGAGGCGCGATCCTTGCTCGGGATCGCAGAGTAGGGGCTGCTGCCTCCTCCTGACATGCTCCCGGGCGCCTGCTGCCATTCGGCGGCCGGCGTTCCCGCAAGCTGAGTCTCCGGGTAAGAGGGGTGTCACAGGCGTGATCGGCGCCTGCCGGGCAGGCGACGAGTGGAATGCGATTCTTGAAATCTGACAGCAGGCTCATCGGGGTCCTGCTGGTGCTGGCAATCACCCAACTCATTGGATGGGGCACGATCGGCCTTCCGGCCGTCATCGGCCGTGACCTTGCGGCCGATCTCGGGCTGAGCCTGCCGGCGGTGTTTGCGGGCAGTTCGGTGCTTTATGTCACCATGGGGCTGTGCGCGCCCTGGCTCGCCAAGGCGTTTGCGCGACACGGGGCGCGCAAGGTGATGATGGTGGGCACGGTCGTTGCCGTGCCGGGCTATATCGTCCTGTTCTTCGCGCGCGAGCCGATGCTCTATTTCGCGGCCTGGGTCATTCTCGGCATGGGCGGCAGCGCCACGCTGTCGACCGGTGCCTATATCATGCTCAACGAAGTAGCCGGGCGGCAGGCCAAGAACGCCATCGGCGCGCTCATGCTGGTGACCGGCCTCTCCAGCAGCATCTTCTGGCCGACCACCTCGTTCCTCAGCGGCCATTTCGGCTGGCGCGGCACCTGCCTGGTCTACGCTGCCATGCTGATCCTTATTTCGCTTCCGCTCTACGCATTTGCCGCGCCGCGCCGGAAGGTCGCGAAGGACGACGGCGGAGAGGCCGCAAAACCTTCCGATGTGCCTGCGATTCCCAAAAGCACCTTTAACCTCGTCGTCATCGCGATCACGCTGAACGCCTTCGTCAATTTCGGCCTCGGCGCCGTCCTCATCGAGCTGCTGCGGGCGGAAGGCCTGGCGCCGGCGCAGGCCATCGCGTTCGGCTCGATGCTCGGCGTGATCCAGGTCAGCGCCCGCGGGCTCGATTTTCTCGGCGGAGGGCGGTGGGATGGCATCACGACCGGGCTGGTCGCCGGCACGGCGCTGCCCGTGGCCATGCTGCTCTTGATGGTGAGCGAGGGCGCGACCTGGGCGGTCGCGGTCTTCATCCTGCTTTATGGCGCCGGCAGCGGCGCGATGGCGGTGGCGCGGGCGACGATTCCGCTGGTGTTCTACGACCAGGCCGAATTCGCCAAGGCGATGTCGATGATCGCGCTGCCGCTCAACCTGGCCTCGGCCATCTCGCCACCGCTCCTCGCCGGGCTGCTCACCCAGTACGGCAGCCGCGGCGCGCTGGGCCTGACGCTGGTATTCTCCTGCGCCACGGTGCTGATCCTGGTCCTGCTCGGCCGGCGGCGGCCGCAGGTGGCCGCGGCGGCCACGGTGTGAAACCTGATGAYCGATGCGGTCGACGGCTCGCCTGAGTTGCTGTGAGTTGCGTGGCGCCTTCTCCTCGTTTTCATCGAGTGTCGCCCGGCCGCAACAGCAATCGCGAGGGGAACCCGCTAGAACTAAACCGTCACTCACGTGGGCTCTAATTTGCAATGAATCGTACGCTGATCTGCCTCGCTGCGCTGGCCTGGTCCGCGGCCGCTGCGGATGCTGCCGACTTGCCCGTGAAAGCATCGCACCCCGTTGCTGCACCTCTTCCCGGCTGGACCGGCTTCTACGCCGGCGTCCAGGGTGGCTACGAATGGAGCCAGGATCGGACCGTTGAATTCGCCCTCGGGGGGCCCCCGACCGGTTTCAACCATGGCTTCCACCCGGGTGGCGGGTTCGGCGGCGTCCATGTCGGCTACAATCATCAATTTGACAGGTTCGTTGTCGGCATCGAGGGCGATGCGGATTTCGGCCGGGTGGACGGCGGTTTCACGGTCAGCATTCTGCGATTTGACGCACGCAAGGAATGGGAATCCTCCATTCGCGGGCGGCTCGGTTTTACGCCGACGGAGCGCCTGCTCCTGTATGTCACGGGCGGCGTTGCGTTCACCGAGTTGAAGTACCGCTGGATGGACAATTCGGTGGGAACGCCGTTCGCGCCCGCGGACGCAAATATCTTCAAGACGGGATGGACCGCCGGCGTCGGCGGCGAGACCGCGCTGACCGATCGGGTCACGGCACGACTGGAGTACCGCTACAGCGATTTTGGCACCACGCGCTTCGACTGGCGCGACCTCCTCGGAAGCTACGAACAGCATCCGCGCTTCCAGTCCGTGCGCGGCGGAGTCAGCGTGAGATTTTAGCCGTTGGTGGCGTCGGCGGATCACGGCAGCCGAAGGGCGCCGCCGGCGTGATATTCGCGGCGCGGAAATTCGCCGCCGCAGGGCCGCTTCTGCGGCCGGGGCGGGGATGGCGGCATGCCCCCAATGCAGTGCTCGGCGCGCGAAAATAGTGTATCCGCAGGAAGCGCGGCCCGCTTTGAGCCGGCGCGCCAATATCCAGTCCCCGGAGGAAATCGACATGTCGGCCTTGCCGCTCTCAGGCATCAAGATCCTTGATCTCACGCGTGTGCTCGCCGGGCCCCTGTCGGCCCAGATGCTGGGCGATCTCGGTGCGGAGGTGATCAAGATCGAGCGGCCGGGCACCGGCGACGACGCGCGCGCCTTTGGCCCGCCTTATTTGACCGACCCCGAGGGCAAGGCCAACAACAACAACTCGTTCTACCTCTGCGCCAACCGCAACAAGAAGTCGGTCACCGTCAACATCGCCAAGCCCGAGGGGCAGGCGATCATCCGTGAGCTCGCCAAGGACGTCGACGTCTTCATGGAGAACTACAAGGTCGGCGACCTCAAGCGCTACGGCCTCGACTACGAGACGATCAAGGCGATCAACCCCGGCATCATCTATTGCTCTGTGACCGGCTTCGGCCAGACCGGCCCGTACGCGCCGCGCGCCGGCTATGACGCCATCCTGCAGGCCATGGGCGGCCTGATGAGCGTCACCGGCCACATGGACGGCGAGYCGGGCGAGGGCCCCATGAAGGTCGGTCCCTCGATCGTCGACTACATGACCGGCATGAATACCTCGATCGGGATTCTCTCGGCCCTCTACCATCGCGACGCCAACAATGGCGAAGGGCAGCATCTCGACGTCTGCCTGTTGGACACCGTGATTGCCTCGCTCAGCCACTGGCTCCAGATCTACCTCGTCAACGGCAAGACTCCGCCGCGGCGCGGCACCTGGGGCAATGGCGGCATGCCGGCCGGCGTGTTCCGCTGCACCGACGGCGAGCTGATGCTGGTGGTCGGCAATGACGGCCAGTTCGAGCGCACCTGCGCCGTGCTGGGCGAGCCCGAGCTGGCGAAGAACCCAAAATTCCTCAAGAACAACGACCGTGTCGTTCACGGCAAGGAGATCATGGCGATCTTCGCCGGCCTGTTCCTGAAAAAGCCGGTGGCCTACTGGCTGGAGGAGCTTGAGAAGGCCGGGGTACCCTCAGGTCCCATCAACGATTTCTCGCAGGTCTTCGCCGATCCCCACGTCCAGTCGCGCGGCATGCGGGTGAAGACGAAACACAAATTCGAGCCGGAGCTCTCGCTGATCCGCAACGCGCTGACCTTCTCGGGCACGCCCGTCACCGAATACCGCGCGCCGCCGCTGCTCGGCGAGCACACCCGGGAGGTGCTCGGCGGCAAGCTCGGCTACGATGCCGGCAAGATCGAGACGCTGAAGCAGCAGGGTATCATCTGACGCTTCTTCTTCGCCTCTCCCCGCTTGCGGGGAGAGGCAAAGGCCGCCTTCGGCGGCCGTCCTGAAGAACGCCGAAGCGAAGCTTCGGCTACGGCGCATCGAAGATGCGATCCGGGTGAGGGGGAGTCTCCACGCACTCGACTCTCACCGTCCTCGCGGAGGCTCCCCTCACCCAAACCCTCTCCCCGCAAGCGGGGCGAGGGGGCGCAGCTACTCTGCGGCGACGGGTTCAGCTAACGTCACCAGGTTTGCGAAGGCGGAGTAGTTCAATGACCACCGGCAAGACCATCATCACCTGCGCCATCACCGGCAACCTCACGAAGCCCGAGCAGTCGCCGTATCTGCCGATCACGCCCGAGCAGATCGCGACCTCCGCGCTGGAGGCCGCCGAGGCCGGTGCCGCCATCGCCCACATCCATGTGCGCGATCCCGCCACCGGCCGGCCCTCGATGGCGGTCGATCTCTACCGCGAGGTGGTGGAGAAGATCCGCGCCCGCAACAAGCGCCTCGTCATCAACCTCACCACCGGTCCCGGTGGACGTTTCGTCCCCTCAGTCGAGGATCCCCGCGTCGCCGGCCCCGGCACCACGCTGCTCCAGCCGGAAAAGCGCGTCGAGCATATCGAGCTGCTCAAGCCCGACATCTGCACCCTCGACCTCAACACCATGAACTCCGGCGGCGAGGTCGTGATCAACACCCCGCGCAACGTCCGCATCATGGCCGAGCGGATGAAGGCGGCCGGCGTGCTGCCGGAGATCGAGCTGTTCGATTCCGGCGACTGCCATCTCGCGCGCGACCTGTTGGCCGACGGCACGCTGAAGGGACCGGGCCTGTTCTCGCTCGTGCTTGGTGTGAAGTACGGCTTCTCGGCAACGCCCGAGACCATGTTCTACGCCCGCAGCCTGTTACCGCCAGGCGCGATCTGGTCCGGCTTCGGCATCGGCCGCGCCGAATTCCCGATGGTGGCGCAGGCGTATCTGCTCGGCGGCCACGTCCGCGTCGGCATGGAGGACAATCTCTATATGTCCAAGGGCGTGCTGGCGAAGAGCAACGCCGAGTTGGTTGCGCATGCCGCAGGCATCGTGAGGAGCCTGGGCGCGTCCGTCGCGACTGCCGACGAGGCGCGCGCGATGCTCGGGCTTGGCTGATCGCCATTTGGATAAATCGTGACGCCATCGTGACGCTCGCGGGCCTTGTGTGAGGCTTGCGCGCAATCCCCAGATAAACCCGGTCCGTAGTCGCACAGGCTTCCGCTTGCCTCGCGACTCTGATTCGATCCTTCCACTTGAGTTCGGGAGGGAAGCGAATGTCCTACACCATCGGGTTTCAGACCAAGGACCAGAAGGCAATTCTGGCGACCGAGGCGGCCACCGCCAATCAGGCCGTCGCTATCGTTGCCGCACTGCGGCGAAGCGCCGACGAAATCAAGTTCATCCGCTCGCCCCAGGAAGGCGAGATGGGCATCGAGATGCTGCTGCTGCTCGCCAAGGAAGAGGCCGAGGAGATGCCGCAGCGGGCGTAAACCCGCCCGAGCGACCACACTTCGATCGGAAGCGAAGCATGCCGGCTACAGAATAATGTAGTCAGGCACTGTTCTCGCTCGAACCGAAGGTGGCCGCCCATGAAACGCGAAGCGCTCCGCGTCGAACCGATCTCCTCGTTTCTCGACCGCTGGAAGGCGCCGACCTCGCCGGTGACGCGGGCCGGCAACATGATCTTCGTCGCAGGCCTGCCGCCGTTCGACCCCGAGACCGGCGAGATCGCGGAAGCGCCGATCGAGCGCCAGAGCGAGCTGATCATGGAGCAGATGAAGCTCTGCCTTCAGACCGCGGGCGCAAGCCTCGACAACGTCATGAAGTGCAACGTCTACTGCACGTCGACAAGACATTTCGCCGCGTTCAACGCGGTCTATGCCCGCTACTTCCCGGTCGATCCGCCGGCGCGGATCTTCGTCTGCACGCCGGAATGGTTCGGCCCCTTCGACGTCGAGATCGACTGCATCGCGATGATGTGAGGTCGGCGATCGACGCGAGAGCCGTTGGCCGCTCACCACGCCGGTCTTGCCGCCGCGCGAATGTCGGAGGGCGTGGCGCCGAAGTGGCGGCGGAAGGCGCGGTTGAAATAGGAGACGTCGCCGAACCCGCTTTCGTGCGCGATCTGGGTGATGTTGAGTTGAGCGTGGCGCCGGTCGATCAGCATGCGCCGTGCTTTCGCCAGCCGCTCGGCGAGCACGTAGGCGGAGAATGACGAGCCGCTCAGTTCGAACAGCTTTCTCACGTAGCGCGGCGAGATGCCGTGGCGCGCGGCGATCATCTCGGTCGATAGATCGCTGCGGCTGAGCGCGTGGAGAATGTCCGATTTGATGCTGGCAAGCCGCGCCGCCGTGGCACTGCGCTGCCGCGCGAACTCGGCGTGGTCGCCAGTCGCGCCGAGTGTGAGCGCCGCGAGATCGAGGATATGGTTGGCCACGGGTTGCATCAGCGCCGGCTCGCCGAGGGCGTCGTCGTTGCGGACGACGTCGACATAGCGGGTCAGGAGATTCAGGGCTGCACTGTTGGGCGGAATGCTGCCGAAGGAGGCCGCATAGTTCGGGGTCAATGCGGCCAGGGCCGGCTGCTCAAATGCTAGCCTGATGAAGTTGCCCTCCGTGAGTAGCGTGGTCGTTGAAGGTGCCTGCATCGTGAGCGCCACGGCACCGCCGACACCGCCGATCAATTCCTGGCCGAACTGGGTGAACGAAGCAGCGCCGCTGCGCAGCAGGGCGATCACCACAACGTTCCCGGCGCGCGACGCCATCTCTTTCGAGAGGCGATAATGCGCTGGCGAATGTGAGCCGGCCGCGATGCTGATATTGGGCAACAGGTTGAAGGTCACATTCGCATGGAAGGGCGCGTCGCCGAGCGGCTCCATATCGGCATTGGTCACGCTGCGCCCGAAGATCTCGCGCCACCTGTCGATTCGCTTCTCTTCGGGAAAGTCACGGGTAGATATCTGCGCTCGAAATGATCCGGTATCCTGCATCTGTCCCCTGCGGAATGGTGGCCACCACCTCCTTAAGACGCAGGCTCTCGCCAGCGCGTTCAATTCGATCCGCCCGTGGCTGCTGGACGACCCGTACAGCGCGCGACCGTTCGGCGGAACCTGTTCCGCATGGTCCTCCCGACGTTCCGCCTGAGACAATCGCGGTCCGCGGGATGGTGGTGCAAGTGTCACAACCGGCCGAGAAACCACCGCTGTGCCGTATGGGCCGATGTCCCGTGCCGGCTGCGCCAAGACAGTTGCGCCTCGTCAGGCCAGTTTGCAAGCGACGGCTGCTTCGGCCGCAAGACTTGGGAATGACGGATGACATCGACGAATGGCGCGGCGCGGATGACGACTATGAACTTGCCGGTATCCAGGGCGAAGGCGCGTCCCGAACGATCGTTGACGCTGGCCGCGCCATTCGTGCTGTCGCTGACCACGGTGGTTGCGATGCCGGCGGGGCCGGCGGTTGCCGCGTGCGTCCAATCCGGCAGCACCGTCACCTGTAGCGGTGCGACCAATACCGGCTTCGGCACCGGTGCGGAAAACAATCTGGCCGTCACCGTTCAATCGGGCGCGTCGATCGACGTCGGCAATGCGCAGAAGGCGATCGATGTCGACAGCGGCAACACCGCCATCAACAACGGCGCCATCGTTGTCGGCAACGGCGGCAAGGGCATGCAGGGGATCAACAACAACGTCTTCACCAACAACGGCACGATCACGCCCGGCACGGGGGGCATGGCCATGTACGTGGCCGGCAACAACAATATTCTGACCAACGCCGGGACGATCAGCTCGACGGCGGACGGCACGGCCGGCCTCGTCCCGGTTGGCGCCGGCAACACGGCGATCAATTCCGGCACCATCAGCCTGACCGGCTTGGCCTACGGCATCTCAGCCGTCGGCGCCACGATCCTGAATTCAGGCACGATCACGGTCGGGAGCAGCACTGGCATCATGGGCGCAGGCGTCTTCCTGTTGGACGGTAACACTCTCACCAACACCGGCACGATCACGGCAGCCAGCACTAACGGCGTGGGTGTCGATATCAGCGGCGACGGTAACACGGTGACCAACAGTGGCTTGATCGCTGCGACCGGCGCCGGCGGGCTGGGAGGTGCTATCTCTGGCCAGAACAATACGGTGGTTAACAACGGCACGATCAGGGGCGGTACGAACGGCTACTCGCTGTTCTCCTCTAATTTTCTCGCGAGCGGAAACAGCATCACCAACAACGGTACGCTGGACGGGCGGATCGAACTCATGGGGGCGGGCGACAGCCTGATCAATGCCGGGTTGATCACCATCACGGATCCGGGGACGGCGCTTGCGGTGAGTAACCTCGCCTTCGCCGGCACATTCACCCAGACCGCGCAGGGTAGGCTGGCGCTACGGGTCGACAATGCGGGCAATCGTGACGGTCTGTCCGCAATGCAGGCCAGCCTCAACGGGACCTTGCGTGCGGTGCTGCAGCCGGGGCTCTATCAGTCGTCCACGACCTACACCGGCGTCGTGCAGACCACCGCCGCGATCACGGGCCAGTTTGCCAGCGTCATCTCGTCGTCGGCCTTCTTCAACGCGACCGCGACCTACAATGTCAATTCGGTCGACCTGATATTGACGCGCCAGGGTTTTGGCGCCGTCGCGGGTGAGACCCAGAACCAGCGCGCGATCGGCAATGCGCTCGAGGCCGGCTATTCGACAGCGCTGACCGGCGCCACCGCGACCTTCTACGCGCAGTTGCTGCAGGCGGGTTCGCTGCGCGTGCTCGACCAGCTCTCGGGCGAGGGCACCAGCGGCACCCAGAACACCGCGTTCAATTCGGGCGTGCTGTTCGGCCAGACCATGGAGGGCCAGATGGAAGCCTGGCGCGCCGGCAACCGCGGCGGCGTCGCCAGCGACGCTGCGCTTGGCTACGCTGCGGAGCAACCGCGCGGCCCGGCTGCGTCGGCGTTCGCGGCCCTGAAGGCGCCGGCGATGGCGCAGCCGCGATGGAACGCCTGGGCCGCAGGCTTCGGTGCCGGGCAGCAGCTGGCGGGCGATGCGAGCGTCGGCAGCGCGAGCCTCAGCAACCGCGCCGCCGGCGGCGCGATGGGGGGCGATTACCTCGTCAATCCCGATCTCCTGCTGGGCATGGCGGCCGGCGGCTCCAGCGCGACTTTCTCCGTCGATGATCGCGCGACGTCGGGCAGGCTCGAGGGTGGCCATGTCGGCGCCTATGCGATGCAGCGGTTCGGCGCCAACTATCTCTCGGCGCAGATCGCCTATAGCCATTTCAGCAACACCACGACGCGGACCATCACCGGCGTCGGCACCACCGAAACCGCGCAGGGGTCATTCGGGAGCGACCAGCTTGGCGGAAGGCTGGAGATCGGCCGCTCCTTCGACTTCGGCATCACTGCGGTGACGCCGTTCGCCGCGATCCAGGCCGCACGGCTGTGGCAGGGCGCCTACACCGAAGCCAGCACGGCCGGTGCCGCACCCGGCGTACTCGGATTGAGCTACGCCGCGCAGAGCGTCACGTCGCTGCCGACGTTCCTCGGCGCCAAGTTCGACGGTCGCGTCGCGTTCGGCAACGGCATGGTGTGGAGCCCATTCGTGCACGCCGCCTGGGTGCACGAATTTCGGCCGTCGCGCACCATCACGGCATCGTTGGTCACCGTGCCGGTGTCGGCGTTCACGATCGCCGGCGCGAGTGCCGCCTCCGACTCGGCACGGCTCGATCTCGGCTCGCGCCTGGCGCTCAATCGCTGGTGGGAGGTGTCGGCGCGCGTCACCGGCGAATTCTCGAACCTCGGTCAGAGCTATTCCGGGATGGGGGCGCTGAAGGCGAGTTGGTGAGGACGCGGCGAAAGACTCGGTCGATCCAGCCCCCGATCGAGTCTTGCCGTCGTGCCGCCAGCTCGCCGGACGCCCTTCTTCGTCGGCACGTTCTCACAAATCCTGCCGTGTCAGCCGCCCGTTCGCAACCATCGGCCGGGCGGCCGGCTTGCTCGTGGCTTCGGCACCGGTCAGCGCCATCGTCGCCACGCTGACCACGCGTGCGACCACGTCCTCGACGTCGTCGAGGTCGCACTTGCCTTCCGACAGTTTCGTCAGCCGCTCGCTCTCGCGGATGGTGTGGTGCGCCATGGCGAGCGCGAAGTTGAGGCCCCAATAGATCTCGACGTCGCTGCGGTCGGGCAGGGACCTGCGCATCGCGCCAGCAAACTTGCGCAGATGATCGATCTCGCGGTTCTTGATGCGGCGGATCGGCGGCACGGATTCGATCGAGGCGCGGATCATGAAGCGCGCCGCCGTCGAGCGCTGGTTCTCGGGGCCGAGGCAGCCGCGCAAGGTCGGGCCGACGAGGGCGCGCAGGATCACCTCGATCGGCGCGCGGCCGCCGCCTTGTTCTTCCGCCGCCTTCAGTTCCGCCAGGCGCACTCGATTGAGCGCGATGCTCCGCGTCACGAACAGCTCCGCGATCAATTCGTCCTTCGAGCCGAAATGATAGTTGACCGCAGCCAGGTTGACGTTGGCCTCCGCGACGATGTCGCGCAGCGTCACGTCGCCGAAGCCGCGATCGGCATAGAGCCGTTCGGCGGCGGCGAGAATGGATGACCTCGTATGATCGCTGGCCATGACTTCGACACCTCGTCATTCCGGGGCGACGCGTCAGCGTCGAACCGGAATCTCACACCACAATTTCGGGATTCCGGGTTCAGCCCTGCGGGCTGCCCCGGAATGACGTTGTGGCGGGGAGTTGCATTTCAAACACTTGTATGAAACTATCGTTTGAAGGCCGGAAAAAGTCAATCCGCTTGATGGAATTGAGCCGCGGTCGCGGCGATGGTTCCCTCGGTGCTCGCATGCTGGCGCATTCGCGCTTGCGGGCACCGCGAGGCGGGAGGACAGTCCGGCGTAAAACAGGTTCGCAAAAGAGAGACCGAGGAGCGTCCCATGGATTTCGATCTGTCCCCCAAGCAGAAGGAATGGCTCGACCGCGTGCAGTCCTTCATGACCAAGCATGTGCGTCCGGCGGTGCCGATCTACAATGAGCAGGATCACAGCGGCGAGCGTTGGAAGGTGATCCCGGTCCTGGAGGACCTCAAGAAGAAGGCGAAGGCCGAAGGCCTCTGGAACATGTTCATGCCGCCGAACGAGCATGAGGACGACGAATTCCGCGGCGCGGGACTGACCAATCTGGAATACGCGCTGCTGTCGGAGCAGATGGGCCACATCTCCTGGGCCTCGGAAGTCTTCAATTGTTCCGCGCCCGACACCGGCAACATGGAAGTGTTCATGCGCTACGGCACCAAGGAGCAGAAGCGCAAATGGCTGCGCCCGCTGATGGACGGCGAGATCCGCTCGGCCTTCCTGATGACGGAACCGGCGGTGGCTTCGTCTGACGCCACCAACATCGAGACCCGCATCGAGAAGGACGGCGATCACTACGTCATCAACGGCCGCAAATGGTGGTCGTCCGGCGTCGGCGATCCCCGCTGCAAGATCGCGATCCTGATGGGCAAGACCGATTTCAAGGCGGCCAAGCACCAGCAGCAGTCGCAGATCCTGGTTCCGCTCGACACCCCCGGCATCAAGGTCGAGAAGATGCTGCCGGTGTTCGGCTTCGACGATGCGCCGCATGGCCACGCCCAGGTGCTGCTCGAGAACGTGCGTGTGCCGAAGGAGAACATCCTGCTAGGGGAAGGCCGCGGCTTCGAGATCGCGCAGGGCCGCCTCGGTCCGGGCCGCATCCATCACTGCATGCGCACCATCGGCAAGGCCGAGGAGGCGCTGGAGAAGATGGTGAAGCGGCTGATGTCGCGCACCGCCTTCGGCAAGAAGATCGTCGAGCATTCGGTGTGGGAGCAGCGCATCGGCGAGGCCCGCACCAACATCGAGATGACGCGTCTGCTCTGCCTCAAGGCCGCCGACATGATGGACAAGGTCGGCAACAAGACCGCGCAGGCCGAGATCGCCATGATCAAGGTCGCCGCCCCCAACATGGCGCTGAAGATCATCGACGAGGCGATCCAGGCCTTCGGCGGCGCCGGCGTCTCGGACGAGGCCGGTCTTGCCAAGGACTATGCCGGCATCCGCACGCTGCGTCTCGCTGACGGTCCGGACGAGGTGCACAATCGCGCCATTGCCAGACTTGAAGTTCGGAAGTATGCCAACTCTCCTACGCACTAAAATGGGGAAGGGCACAAGCCGCTCTCCACGCCGTCATTCCGGGATGGTCCGAAGGACCAGGCCCGGAATCTCGAGATTCCGGGTTCGCCTCTTCGAGGCGCCCCGGAATGACGGACAAAAGAATTGAGGGAGCGTCATCGTGGCTGACGGCGTCAGGAAAGACGAAGAGTTCTCGGGCACCAAGCCGGTCGAGGATAGGCATCGCTTCGACGAGCTGCGGCTCGAGGCCTGGATGCGCGATCACGTCGAAGGCTATGAGGGGCCGCTGGTCGTCCTCCAGTTCAAGGGCGGCCAGTCCAATCCGACCTACCGGCTGAACACGCCGAAGCGTTCCTACGTGATGCGCAGAAAACCGTTCGGCAAATTGCTGCCCTCGGCGCATGCGGTCGACCGTGAGTACCGCGTCATCGCAGCGCTTGGAAAGCAGGGCTTTCCGGTCGCGCACGCCTATGCGCTGTGCCAGGACGACAGCGTCATCGGTGCGGCCTTCTACATCATGTCGATGGAAGAGGGCCGGGTGTTCTGGGATCCGTCGCTGCCGAGCCAGACGCCGGAGGATCGCCGAAAGATATTCACCAGCAAGATCGAGACGCTGGCGAAACTCCACATGTTCGACCCCACCGCGATCGGTCTCGCCGACTTCGGCAAGCCCGGCAATTATTTCGCGCGCCAGATCGACCGCTGGACCAAGCAGTACCGCGCCTCCGAGACCCAGCACATTCCGGAGTTCGAGAAGGTCGCCGAATGGCTGCCGAAGACCGTGCCGGAGCAGGCCCGGGTCTCGATCGTCCATGGCGACTATCGCCTCGACAACATGATTTTCCACCCGACGGAACCACGCGTGCTGGCCGTGCTGGACTGGGAGCTGTCGACGCTCGGCGATCCCATGGCCGACTTCACCTATCTGTTGATGCAATGGGTGATGCCGGGATTGCACGGTGTCGATCTCAAGGCGCTGAACATCCCGAGCGTCGAAGAGGCCGCGCAGATCTACTGCAACGCGACCGGGATGAGCGTGCCGGACCTCAACTGGTACTTCTCCTACAATCTGTTCCGTCTCGCCGGCATCACGCAGGGTATCGCGGGGAGGATCCGCGACGGCACCGCCGCCAACGCCAAGGCGCTCGAATCCGCCAAGCGCACCGTGCCGCTGTCGAAGGCGTCATGGGACTACGCGCAGAAGGCGGGAGCGGTGTAGGGAATGCGAAGGCGCGGCCGCTCTGGCCGCGCTTTTTGATTTCCTGTCTCGTGTCCCGGACGCGGTGCAGCACGAAGTGCTGCTCCGCAGAGCCGGGACCCAGTCACATCGCCAACGTATTCAGCTCATCCGTAAGATCGCGCCAATCCGGATTGAGTTCTTCGATCAGCTTGAGCTTCCATGCGCGCCGCCAGCGCTTCAGCGAATGTTCGCGTGAGCGTGCCTCGATCACTGAATCGAACGATTCGAAATAGACAAGCAAGGTTACGCCGTACTGCCGTGTGAAGCCGGGTATCAGCTTGGCCTTGTGCTCGGCTATTCTGCGAGTGAGGTCGTTGGTGACCCCGACATAAAGGGTACCGTTTCGCTTGCTCGCGAGGATGTACACGAAGAAGGACATAGCCATGCAACCGGCCTTGAGGTGTCACGATTTATAATTGCATGAGCTCAAGGTGCCGCCAAGCGCTCTGGGTCCCGGCTCTGCGGAGCGTCACTTCGTGCCGCACCGCGTCCGGGACACGAGACCGAATTTCCGCATGCTCTCGTGTCCCGGACGCGGTGCAGCGCGTAGCGCTGCTCCGCAGAGCCGGGACCCAGTTAGTTGCAGTCCCCGATCATCCCTTCGCGCAATGCGCGATCAGCTTCTCCACGAACCCCGCGCATTTCTCCAGCTCCGACATCTCGACGAACTCGTCCGGCGTGTGCGCCTGCGCGATTCCGCCGGGGCCGATCACCACCGACGGGATATCGGCCATGCTGGCAAACAAGCTCGCCTCGGTGCCGAAGGCGACCTTGGCGTGGTCGTTGCGCCCCGCAAGGCTCTTGGCCAGCGTGACGATGGCCGCGTCGGCCGCGGTGTCGAGCGCGGGATAGTCGAGGATCTCCTCGAAATCGATGCCGCACTCGGGGTTTCGCGCCTTCATCGCTGGCTCGAGCTCGGCCTTGGCCCACGCGACGATCGCGTCTGTGACCTCACGCGACTCGGTGATGYCGATGCCGCGGCATTCGAAATCCACCGTGCAAGTGTCCGGCACGATGTTCAGCGCGGCGCCGCCGTGCACGATGCTGGTGAGCAGCGTCGAGTGCGGAACGTCGTAGAGACTGTCTGTTGCCCTCTTGCCTGCGAGCTGCACGGCGCGGCGGCGGATCTCGATGATCAGCTCGGCGGCGTATTCGATCGCGTTGACGCCATCCGGCGCGATCGAGGAGTGCCGGGCGAGCCCCTTGAACGTCGCGCGCACGCCGTGCTTGCCCTTGTGGCCGCTGATGACCTTCATCTCGGTCGGCTCGCCGATGAAGGCGCCGAGCGGCTTGACGCGTCTCTTGGCGATCTCGCGCAGCATTGGCCGCACGCCGACGCAGCCGATCTCCTCGTCATAGGAGATCGCGAGATGGATCGGCGTCGCGAGCTTCGCCTCCAGCATCTCCGGCACCATGGCGAGGCAGACCGCGACAAAGCCCTTCATGTCGGTGGTGCCGCGGCCGTAGAGCTTGCCGTCGCGCTCGACGAGCTTGAACGGATCGTGGCTCCAGTCCTGGCCCACGACCGGCACGACGTCGGTGTGGCCCGACAGCACGAAGCCGGGGCGATCCTCCGGCCCGATCGTCACCCACAGCGAAGCCTTCTGCCCGGTCTCGTCGACGATGCGATCACCCTTGACGCCGTGGGACGCAAGATAGCTCTCGATATGGGCGATCAGGGGCAGATTGGAGCGATCGCTGACGGTGTCGAAGGCGACGAGGTCGGCGAGGAGCTTGCGGATGCGGTCGGGTCTTGAGCTAGGCATTTTCACAGTCTTGTTGGGGGGAGGCGGCAGGATCGCCTGCACGAACCATACCAACACGATGGCCGGTCGCGCAAATCAACACGGGCCCGTAGCCCGGATGGAGCGAAGCGCAATCCGGGGCCGCTCTGTCCGCTGGGACGGATTCCCGGATTACGCTGCGCTCCATCCGGGCTACAAGATATCGCGCTGCCCGTCGGGCA
Source organism: Bradyrhizobium sp. P5_C12 (assembly GCF_054049735.1). Lineage (NCBI taxonomy): Bacteria > Pseudomonadati > Pseudomonadota > Alphaproteobacteria > Hyphomicrobiales > Nitrobacteraceae > Bradyrhizobium > Bradyrhizobium sp. P5_C12. The sequence goes on along the minus strand of NZ_JBFULU010000042.1, from coordinate 308 downwards.
AAACACGCAAGCAATCGGTCAACGCGCGCCGTCAAAAATATTCTGCTTTACCGAAATTCGGAAACAGCGCATGTTGCGCGCACTCCGGCCCGAGGAAGAGGGGCGTATCGCGATCGTCACGACACGCGGGCCGGGCGGCGGTGGACGCAAGCCACATCGGCGCGAAGGCGGTCGCAGGGCGGAGAGCCGTGAGCGACCCGCGTCGCGCACACGACCGGTGTAACTTGCGTACGGCCAAATCGTGTGGTCCTGGCGCCCGGGGTCTGTGCGCCAAGTCCTGTGGTGATGTGCGCTGCCCGACCGGGCAC
>NZ_JBFULU010000041.1:0-68879 GCF_054049735.1 Bradyrhizobium sp. P5_C12 | reverse complement strand
GTGCCCCGGACGCAGCGCAGCGCTACTTCAGCGGTGCGCTGCTGAGCCGGGGCCCATGCTTCCGAGCAGTCCGTGTGGCGTGGGTCCCGGCTCTGCGCAGCAACGCAAGGGCGTTGCAGCGCGTCCGGGACACGAGCCCGCCCTACCCGATCACCCGGCCGAACTTGTTCGACTTCGGGAAACCCTTCGGCGGCAGGCGGCCGGCGTCGGCGCGGGTGCCCTGCCATTCGGCGAGCTCCTTCATGGTCGCGGAGAATTCGCGGCCGGCGGAGTCCTTCCAGGTCAGGCCCGCCTTGGCCTCGAACACCGCGATGTCGGACAGCCCGCCGTCCTTGTATTTCTGCAAGCGGACGCCGCGGCCACGCGCCATCTCCGGCACCTGGTCGAGCGGGAAGACCAGCATCTTGCGGTTCTCGCCGATCACCGCGACGGTGTCGCCGAGCACCTCGGTGATCGCGCGCGCCTCGTTCGGCATGTCGACATTGAGGACCTGCTTGCCCTTCTTGGTGGTGCCGACGCAATCGTCCTCGTTGACGACGAAGCCCTGGCCCTCGTGGCTCGCGACCAGGAATTTGCGCCCGCCCTTGTTGACGAACAATGCGACCGGGGCGGCCTCCTGCTCCATGTCGATGAACAGGCGGATCGGCTCGCCATGGCCGCGGCCGCCCGGAAGTTTTGCGACGTCGAGCGAGTAGAACTTGCCGTTGGTGGCGAACAGCAGCAGCTTCGACGTCGTCTCGGCGAAGAAGGCGAAGCCGAGCTTGTCGTCCTGCTTGAAGGCGAGGCCCGAGAGATCCTCGACATGCCCCTTCATGGTGCGGATCCAGCCCTTGTCGGAGACGACGACGGTGACGGGCTCGCGCTCGAGGAAGGCCTCCTCGATCGCGGCGAGATCGTGCTCCGGCGCGTCGGCAAAGGTGGTGCGGCGCTTGCCGAGCGGCGTCTTCGGTCCGAACATGTCGCGGACCTTGCCGACCTGCTCGGCGACCTTCTTCCACTGCTCGGGCTCGGACGCGAGGATCGCGTTGATGCCCTTGAGCTCGTTGCGGAGGTTCTTGTCCTCGGTGCGGATCTCCATCTCTTCGAGCTTGCGCAACGAACGCAGCCGCATGTTGAGGATGGCTTCGGCCTGCACCTCGGTGAGCTTGAACGCCTTGATCAGCGCCGGCTTCGGCTCCTCCTCGGTGCGGATGATCCTGATCACCTCGTCGAGGTTCAGATAGGCGATCAGCAGACCGCCGAGAACTTCCAGGCGGTTTTCGATCTGCGTCTTGCGATAGTTGGTGCGGCGGATCAGCACGTCGCGCAGATGGTCGAGCCATTCGCGCAGGCACTCCGCGAGCCCCACCACCCGGGGAATGCGGCCCTTCAACAGCACGTTGAGGTTCAGCGGAATCTTGCTTTCGAGCTCGGTCAGCCGGAACAGCGATTCCATCATCAGGCCGGGATCGACATTCTTCGATTTCGGCTCGATCACGATGCGGACGTCTTCGGCCGACTCGTCCCTGATGTCGCCGACCAGCGGCAGCTTCTTCTGGTCGAGCAGCTCGGCGATCTTCTCGATCAGGCGCGACTTCTGCACCAGCCACGGGATCTCGGTGACGACGATCACCCACGTGTTGCGGGCGCCTTCCTCCTGCTCCCACCTGGCGCGGACGCGGAACGAGCCGCGGCCGGTGGTGTAGGCCTCCGCGATCGCCTGCTTGGAATCGACGATGATGCCGCCGGTCGGGAAATCCGGCCCCTTGACCCATTTCAGCAGCGCCTTGGATTTGGCGTCGGGCTTCTCGATCAAATGCAGCGCGGCATCGCACAGCTCGGCCGCGTTGTGCGGCGGGATCGACGTCGCCATGCCGACCGCGATGCCCTGCGCGCCGTTGGCGAGCAGGTTCGGGAAGCCGCCGGGCAGCACCACGGGCTCTTTCGACTGGCCGTCGTAGTTGGGACGGAATTCAACGCCGTCCTCGTCGATGCCGTCGAGCAGAAGCCGCGCGACATCGGTCATGCGCGCTTCGGTGTAGCGGTAGGCGGCCGGGTTATCGCCGTCGATATTGCCGAAATTGCCCTGGCCGTCGACCAGCGGATAGCGCGAGGAGAAATCCTGCGCCAGGCGCACCATGGCGTCGTAGATCGCCTGGTCGCCATGCGGATGGAACGAGCCCATCACGTCGCCGACGATCTTTGCGGATTTCTTGAAGGCCGTGCCGGGATCGAGCCTGAGCAGGCGCATGCCGTAGAGGATGCGCCGGTGCACCGGTTTCAGGCCGTCGCGCGCGTCCGGCAGCGCCCGGTGCATGATGGTGGAGAGCGCATAGGCGAGATAGCGCTCTTCCAGCGCGTCACGCAGCTGCACCTCGTGAATTTCGGCCGGTTCCGCCGGCGGAATCAATCGTTTTCCCATGCAGCCCGGTTAAACCGTGGAAGCGAATCGGGCAAGGATCGATTGGTTCCCTGTGGGCGGCTAGTGCCCGGCCCAGCCGGCGGTCACGGTCTGGGTGGATTGCGGGTTTTGGGCCTGTGTGGTGGCCGGGGCATTGGTCAGGCAGCGCCGGGCCGTCTCGATCTCGGCCTCGGTCGCGCCCTTGGACCGCGCCCATGCCTCTGCGGCTGCAGCCGAATATTTGGCGACATAGAACCTGACGACGGTGCAGGAGGCACGGCGAACCAGTCCCGGTTGCTCGCCAGCGAGGGCGTCCGGCGCCAGCGCCATCAGCGCTGCCGATATCACAAATCCCTTGATCAGCATCAGGCTTATCCCCGGGTTGGAACCCCGAGGGCCAATCCGGGAAACCCGGTTTGGTTCCGGGACGTATCCCATCTGATTGTGCAACGCAGAAGCGCCATCAGGTCATGGCGCCGGAATCGCCGCCCGCGCCTGCTGCCGCGTCAGCGCATTGATGAAGCCAGCCCGGGCGTCGGAATGGCCCTGCCCGCGCGGCTCCAGCACATGGCGCAGCAGGAACAGGCCGGTGAGCCGAAAGCCGTCCTGGAGATCCTGGTCGGTGAGATCGGCCTGCACCTCGCCCTGGCGCAGGAACGGCGGCAGCCGCAACAGCCGGTCGCGCCACGGCTCACCGGCGCCGCGCGACACCGCGCCGCCGGATTTCGGCGAGACATAGATCAGGTCCGTGGTCTCCCCGGTCACCGCGCAATTGTCCAGCGCCAGCCCGAAGCCGAGCTCGGCGAGCATCGCCAGCTCGAAATGGATCACGTGCACGGCCGCGCCGCCGATGTCGTCGAAATCGTCGAGCGAATGCTCGAGCCTCGCAAAGATCTCCTCGTGCGGATCACGTTCCGGCAGGAGCCGCGCAACCGAGGCCAGATGGGTGACGCCGTAGACGCCGTGGGAGGAGGCCAGCAGCGTCGCCGCGCGCAGCTTCAACCCCTCGATGGCGTAGGTGCCGAGATGCTCGTCGAGCCGCGCCCGCCATACCGCAGTGACGCTGTTGCCGGGTTGCAGCAAGGGCCGCATTCGCGAACCGGCGCCGCCGCGGACGAGCCCAAGATGGCGGCCGTGCGCGCGCGTCAAGAGCTCGACGATGGCGCTGGACTCGCCATGCCGCCGCACCCCCAGCACGATGCCTTCGTCGGTCCATTCCATGTGCTAAGTATAGCGCCATATGCCCTGACGCAGAAGTTCGGACACGCCTGGGACCACGATGGCCAGCATCATTTTCGACTTGATCGCGCTCATTCTCGAATTGGTGTTCTGGATCGTCTGGGAGGCCTTGCCGACCGTTTTCTATTTCTCCGCACTGGCTTTGCTACTTGCAGCCACGTTCGGCAGGATCACCGTCGAATTCCCCAAAAGCATGATCCGGGTCGGCTGGACAGGCCTCTTGCAGGTCACGCGTACAAGCGAAGGCCGGGTGATCCTGTCGCCGGCGCTCGGCGTTGTCGTAGGCTTCGTGATCTGGACGATCATCATAAGCGCGGTGATCATTGTCCACGCCTATCGATCGTAAAATCGTAGGGTGGATTAGCCGAAGGCGTAATCCACCAATTCCCCGTGCACACTAATGGTGGATTACGCTGCGCTAATCCACCCTACGGCGTCGCGCAAGACCTCAGGCGTTGAACCAGCCCCGCGCGTCGCCGGTGAAGGAGAAGTACAGCCCGAGCACCGTCAGCACGCAGGAGACGATCTCGATGGCGCTGTCGAGCTCCACGCCCTTTTCGCCGATGATCTGGCCGAGCGAGATCACCGACAGCGCCAGTGCCGCCCCCAGCACCCAGCGTGGCCAGTTCTTGCGCCAGCGCGCGGCGAGCCAGACGAAATAGACCAGCAGCAGGATCATGCCGCCGGCGAGCAGGGTCGCCGTCATGATCATCTGCTCGGTCATCTCGGCATTGGGCGTGCGGTCCTGAACCGCGACCGACAGGGCGTCCAGCATCAAGGATGCGTAAAGCAGCGCCTCGAAGCGCCGGACGTTGCTGGGTACGCTCATCAGTGACCGATCTTTTCTTGGTTATTCCCTGGGGAATTCCAGGCCCATCTCGCGATAGCGATCGGGATCGTCGCCCCAGTTCTCGCGCACCTTGACGAACAGGAACAGATGCACCGGCACGCCCAGGATCTCGCCGATCTCCTTGCGCGAGTCCGCGCCGATCGACTTGATGGTGGCGCCGCCCGCGCCGAGCACGATCTTGCGCTGGCTCTCGCGCTCCACGAAGATCGTCTGCTCGATGCGCACCGACTTGTCCTTGCGCTCTTCCCACTTGTCGGTCTCGACCGTGGATTGATAGGGCAATTCCTGGTGCAGCTTGCGAAAGATCTTCTCGCGGGTGATCTCGGCCGCCAGGTGCCGCATCGGCGCGTCCGACATCTGGTCCTCGGGATAGAGGAACGGGCCCGGCGGCACCATCTCGGCAAGCGTATGCCTGAGATCATCGACGCCGTCGCCCGACAGCGCCGCGACCATGAAAGTCCTGACGAACGGCATGCGCTCGTTGGCAGCCTGCGCCAGCGCCAGGAGCTTCTCGCGCTGGACCAGGTCGACCTTGTTGATCACCAGAATCTTCTCGTGATTGACGCTCGCGGCCTTGGCGAGGATCGCCTCGGCCTCCTCGTCGATCCCGGTCTTGGCGTCGAGCAGCACGCAGACGAGATCGGCGTCATGCGCCCCGCTCCAGGCGGTCGACACCATGGCGCGGTCGAGCCGGCGCTTGGGCGAGAAGATTCCGGGCGTATCGACCAGGATGATCTGCGCGTTGTTCTCGATGACGATGCCGCGGATCAGCGCGCGCGTGGTCTGCACCTTGCGCGAGACGATCGTGACCTTGGCCCCGACCAGCGCATTGACCAGCGTGGACTTGCCGACATTCGGCGCGCCGATCAGCGCCACGAAGCCGCACCGCGTCCCGGCGGGTGCCTCGCCGCTTGCTTCAACCATCATTGCTGCCGCCAACGCCCTCGCGTTCAATCATGACGGAGGCCGCGACCTTCTCCGCCGCGCGCTTGCTGCCGCCGATTCCTTCGGCCGGCGCCAGTCCCGGCAGGTCGACCGCGACACGGAACTGCGGATCGTGGTGCGGTCCGGTGCGCTCGACCTCGCGATACACCGGCGTCGGCAGTCCCTTCCCCTGCGCCCATTCCTGGAGCACGGTCTTGGGATCGCGCAGCGGACGCCGCGGCTTGTGCATGCGTTCGGTCCAGTTGCGCTTGACGAATTCGGCCGCCGCCGCATGGCCGCCGTCGAGGAAGATGGCGCCGATCACCGCCTCGCAGACGTCGCCGAGGATGGATTTGCGCAGCCGGCCGTCGGCGCTGGGGCCGACCGAGCCGAGCTTGATGTCGTCGAGCAGACCGAGCGACTTGGCGACATCGGCGCAGCTCTCCTTGCGCACGAGCTCGGCAAGGCGCTTGGACAGCTCGCCCTCATCGGCATTCGGGAAGGCGTGATAGAGCATGTCGGAGACGACCAGCCCGAGCACGTGGTCGCCGAGAAATTCCAGCCGCTGATAGCTGTCGCCGCGCTTGCGGCCGGACTTCAGCGCCGAGACATGCGTGATCCCCTGCATCAGCAGGTTCGGATCGGCAAAACTGTGGCCGATGCGCGCCTCGAGCGCAGCGTTCGCATCCGTGCCCTTGGCCTTGCCGCCCCGCGCCCGCTTCTTCTTCGCGGGCGTCTTGGAAACAGCTTCGCCGTCAGGGGCCGCCTGCGCCTCGTTCGGTTGGGTCGCGATGTCCTTGGCCTCGTCTTTCATCGGACGATTTTGAAGAATCGATTCCAGCGCACCGCCCAGGGCCAGCGCCAGAACATCCATGCATGCTCGCCTTCGGCGATCGAGAAGAAGATCATCTGGGCGCGGCCGATCAGGTTTTCCTGCGGCACATAGCCGACCTGGCCGAGGAAACGGCTGTCGGTCGAGTTGTCGCGATTGTCGCCCATCATGAAGAAGTGGCCGGGCGGCACATTGTAGACGTTGGTGTTGTCCATGTAGCCGTTGTCGGCGCAATCCAGCGTCTCATAGGACACGCCGTTCGGCAGCGTCTCCTTCCAGCGCTTCACCCGGGAGATGCCGCCGCCTTCGGAACCGCAGGGATCTTCGCCGACATATTCGCTCATGCGCTGCCGCTCGACCGGGGTGTCGTTGATGTAGAGCAGCCCGTCCCTCATCTGGACGCGGTCGCCGGGAAGACCGATCACGCGCTTGATGTAGTCGGTCGAGTCGTCCTTCGGCAGGCGAAACACGACGATGTCGCCGCGGTTCGGGTCCGAGCCCCAGATCCGCCCCGAGAACAGCGGCGGCGAGAACGGGATCGAGTAGTGGCTGTAGCCGTAGGAATATTTCGAGACGAACAGGTAGTCGCCGACCAGCAGGGTCGCCTTCATCGAGCCGGACGGAATGTTGAAGGGCTGGAACAGGAAGGTACGGATCACCAGCGCGATCAGGAGAGCATGGATCACGACGCGGATCGTTTCGCCGACGCCGCTCTCAGTTTTCGTTCCCGAAGTCACGCTCATTGCTCTCTCAATTCCGGCCAGCGGTCACAGAGCGCCCTCCTCCCGCGAACAGCCAATTGCTTCGCGGCCCAAGGAGATTGTCCTGATTCTGATAATGAGGGCCAATTCCGGCGTAAAGCCGAATTCGCCCAGCCTGATTTGCGTCGGCGGACTTTTAGACGGTTGTCGGGGGCCACGCAATCAAGGATCGCATCAAAACTGCACAAGCCATTGATTTTTAAAACGAATTATAAAATGATCCGGATCCGCTCAGGGTTTTGCCGCGGGCACGGCTGAAATGATGACGAAGGCCTGCGCCAGCGGCCAGTCGTCGGTGATCGACAGGTCGATCCGGGCCTCGAACCCCTCCGGCGTCAGGGCGTGAAGCCGGGCCAGCGCCCCGCCGGTCAATTGCATGGTCGGCCGTCCCCCGGGCAGGTTGACCACCCCCATGTCGCGCCACCAGACGCCGCGCCGGATACCGGTGCCGAGCGCCTTGGAGCAGGCCTCCTTGGCGGCGAAGCGCTTGGCATAGGTTGCGACCACCATCTTCTCGTTCTTGGCGCGCCGCTCCGCCTTGGCCCGCTCGGCTTCCGTGAAGATGCGGTCGAGGAACCGCTCGCCATGGCGCTCGATCACCTTGGCGACGCGGGTGATGTCGATCAGGTCGGAGCCGATGCCGATGATCATGCCCGGCTCCGGCCGCGGTCCATCGCCGCGCGCATGCTGCGCACCGTCTCGGCGAGGCCGACGAACAGGGCTTCGCCGATCATGTAGTAGCCGATATTGAGCTCCATGATCTCCGGCAGCGCCGCGATCGTCTCCGCGGTCGCATAGTCCAGCCCATGCCCGGCATGCACCTCCAGCCCCGCGGCCTTCGCGAGCCTCGCCCCCGCCACGATCCGCTGCCACTCGGCCTCGGCCTTCTCGGCGTGGCCGTCGACCACGGCGTCGCACCAGGCGCCGGTATGGATCTCGATGACCGGCGCCCGCAGCCGCGCCGCCATCTCGATCTGCGCGGGATCGGCGGCGATGAACAGCGAGACCCGAATGCCGGCGTCGTTCAGCCGCGCGATATAGGGCGCCAGCGCGTTGTGCTGGCCGACGACGTCGAGGCCGCCTTCGGTCGTCACCTCCTGGCGGCGCTCGGGCACCAGGCACACCGCATGCGGCTTGGTCGCAAGCGAGATCCGCATCATGTCGTCGGTCGCCGCCATCTCGAAATTGAGCGGCTTGGAGATCTCGGCCTTCAGCCGCGCCATGTCCTCGTCGCGGATGTGCCGGCGATCCTCGCGCAAATGCGCGGTGATGCCGTCGGCGCCGGCCTCGATCGCCAGCAGCGCTGCACGCACCGGATCGGGATGGCGGCCGCCGCGCGCGTTACGGACGGTCGCGACGTGGTCGATATTGACGCCGAGGCGGAGCGGAGAAGCGGGCATTTCAGGACTCTCGAAAGTGACATTTCTCAATCCGTCATGCGCGGGCCTGACCCGCGCATCCATCCTCTTTGAAGAGATGGGTTGCCGGGTCAAGCCCGGCAACGACGAGCTTCATCCATTAACACGTTCGACGCGGGCGACGACCGCCTTGGCACGCAACTGGGCGAGGATCGCGCTCAAATGTTTCAGATCGTAGACTTCGAGGTCGATCGTCGTCTCGGTGAAGTCGGGCGAACGGCGCTGCATGCTGATGTTGTCGATGTTGCCGTCGTGCTCGGCGATCACGGTCGCGATCTGCGCCAGCGCGCCGGGCTCGTTGACGTTCTCGACCCTGATGCGGGCCGGGAAGCGCTGCGGCGTCGACTCCTCGATGTCCCAGCGCACGTCGAGCCAGCGCTCCGGCTCCTCCTCGAAATCCTTCAAGGCCGGCGCCTGGATCGGATAGATCGTGATCCCCTCGCCCGGCGTGACGATGCCGACGATGCGGTCGCCGGGCACGGCGCCGCCGTTCGGCGCGAACTTGACCGGCAGGTCCGAATTGATGCCACGGATCGGAATCGCGACCGGGCTGCGCGGCGGCTCGGACGTCGCCTTCTCCTTGAGCTTGGCAGCGAGCCCCTTCTTGACGCCATAGCGCGCGACCCGCTCCTCCTTGTAGTCGGGATACATCGCGCGGGCGACGTGGGAGGCCTTGATCTCGCCGCGGCCGACCGCGGCCATGACGTCCTCGATCGAGGAACGCGCAAGCCGCGGCAGCGCACCCTTGAGCTTGTCGTCGGCGTATTCGATCTTGGCGCGCTCGAACAGGCGCTCCACGATGCGCCGGCCGAGACCGGCATATTGATCGCGCACCGCGGTGCGCGTGGCGCGGCGGATCGCAGCGCGCGCCTTACCGGTGACCGCGAGCGTTTCCCAGGCCGACGGCGGCGCCGATTGCGCTTCCGAGGTCAGCACCTCGACCTCGTCGCCGTTCTGCAGCTCCGAGGACAGCGGCGCGAACTTGCCGTTGATCTTGCAGCCCACCGCGCTGTTGCCGACGTCGGTATGCACGGCATAGGCGAAGTCGATCACGTTGGCATGGCGCGGCAGCGCGATCAGCTTGCCCTTCGGGGTGAAGCAGAACACCTGGTCGTGGAACAGCTCGAGCTTGGTATGCTCGAGGAATTCCTCGGGGTTGGCGCTCTCCGAGAGAATGCCGATGGTGTGGCGCAGCCACGCGAAGGCGTTCGACTCGCGCTTGAGGAATTCGGTCGGCGAGCCCACGCCTTCCTTGTAGAAGACGTGCGCGGCGATGCCGCGCTCGGCGATCTGGTCCATCGCCTCGGTGCGGATCTGAAGCTCGACGCGCTGGTTGCCCGGACCGATCACGGTGGTGTGGATCGAGCGGTAGTCGTTCTGCTTCGGCGTCGAGATGTAATCCTTGAACCGGCCGGGCACGACCGGCCAGGTGGTGTGGACGATCCCGAGCGCGCGATAGCAGGCCTCGACGTCGTTGACGACGACGCGAAAGCCGAAGATGTCGGACAGCTGCTCGAAGCCGACCGACTTGCGCTCCATCTTGGTCCAGATCGAGAATGGCTTCTTGCGGCGGCCATAGACCCGCGCGCCGAGACCGCGGTGGCGCAGATTGTTGGAGAGCTGCGCCTCGATCTCGCCGATCAGGTTGCGGTTGCGCTCGGCGAGCGCGTCGAGCCGCTGCATCACCACCGAATAGGCCTCGGGATCGAGGGTGCGGAAGGACAAATCCTCCAGCTCCTCGCGCATTTCCTGCATGCCCATGCGGCCCGCGAGCGGCGCATAGATGTCGAGCGTCTCCTCGGCGATGCGGCGGCGCGATTCCGGCGGCACGAAATCCAGCGTGCGCATGTTGTGCAGGCGGTCGGCGAGCTTCACCAGGAGAACGCGGACGTCGTCGGCAATGGCCAGCAACAATTTGCGCAGGTTCTCGGCCTGCTTGGCCTCCCGCGATACCAGCTCCAGCCGCTTCAGCTTGGTCAGGCCCTCGACCAAGGCGCCGATCTCGGGCCCGAAGATCTGGTCGATCTCGGCCCGCGTCGCCTCGGTGTCCTCGATCGTGTCGTGAAGCAGCGCGGCCACGATGGTGGCATCGTCGAGCTTCAGGTCGGTGAGGATCGCCGCCACCTCGAGCGGGTGCGAGAAATACGGGTCGCCGGAAGCGCGGGTCTGCGAGCCGTGCGCCTTCATGGCGTAGACATAGGCCCGGTTCAGAAGATCTTCGTTGGTGTTGGGATTGTACGACCTGACGCGCTCGACGAGGTCATATTGCCGCATCATGCGCGCACGCGGCTTGGCCGGTCGCGCCACCGGCGCAGTCGGGGCCACGGCAACCGATTCGGTTGCGGCCTGCATCTGCGAGGGTCTGCGGCGCCGATACACCATTCCGTCCTGCCTTCAAACGGACCATGACGCGTCCGTTGTATACATCCTAGCCCCGATCGCGCGCGCGTCCGATCAATTCAGTGACAGCGCGCGGCGCCATCCGACAACGCTATGGTAACCACGAAAACGCCAACAAAAGCAAAGGCCCGAACACGGGTTCGGGCCTTTGATAAGATCACAAGAAGTCGACGACTGCGACGGACGATTTACTCGTCCTCCTCGGGCTGCTCCTCGGGCGGCGCGAGGCCTTCGAGACCCTTCAGGAGCTCCTCTTCGGTCATGCGTTCAACGGCAACTTCGGTATCGTCCGCATCGACGCTCGCACCGGCGGAACCGATCAGCGGCACCGTATCGGGCTCGGGCTCGTCGACCTCGACGAACTTCTGGAGGGAGTGCACCAGCTCCTCGCGGAGGTCTTCCGGCGAGATGGTCGTGTCGGCAATTTCACGCAAAGACACAACAGGGTTCTTGTCGTTATCGCGGTCAACCGTTAGTTGTGAGCCGGACGAAATCATGCGGGCACGGTGGGCGGCCAGCAGGACCAGGTCAAACCGGTTGTCGACCTTGTCGATACAATCTTCTACGGTGACGCGAGCCATGGACTGTCGCTCCGTTGTGGGTGGGACGAAATATGTGGATGATGCGGGCTAGTTATAGGGACCGGGGGGGTTTCGCAAGACCATTTTGTGATTTGGCCTCGCCAAACGGCTCTGATACCTCCACATTGGGGCTGGGATGGGTGGTACCCCGGGCTGCCGTCGAGGGCGGCGCCGGGCGGAAGCGGGACCGCCATAACTATACCTTGTTTGCCCCGACTTCTCCGGATTTGCGGTTTCGACGGGTTTCGGCAGCACTGTAGACTGCGCGGCTTGCGGCCGTCGCGCCAACAATAAACGATTTGTCACGAACACTACGCGAGCAAACTGAATGTCACCTTCCCCTACCAACAAGATCGCGCTCTTCATCGACGGGGCCAATCTTTACGCGACGGCGAAAACTCTAGGCTTCGACATCGATTACAAGCGCCTGCTGAAGGAATTTCAGAGCCGTGGGACGCTGCTGCGGGCGTTCTATTACACCGCGATCATCGAGGACCAGGAATACTCCTCGATCCGCCCGCTGATCGACTGGCTCGATTACAACGGCTACACCGTCGTCACCAAGGCGACCAAGGAATTCATCGACGCCTCCGGCCGCCGCAAGGTCAAGGGCAACATGGACATCGAGCTTGCCGTCGATGCCATGGAGCTTGCCGAGCACATCGACCAGATGGTGCTGTTCTCGGGTGACGGCGACTTCCGTTCCCTGGTCGAGGCCGTGCAGCGCCGCGGCGTGCGGGTCACCGTGATCTCCACGATCGCGAGCCAGCCGCCGATGATCGCCGACGAGCTGCGCCGCCAGGCCGACGTCTTCACCGATCTCGTCGAGCTGCAATCCAAGCTCGGCCGCGACCCGTCCGAACGCCCCGCCCCGCGCGATCGCGGCGAGCGCGAGGCGCGCCACCACGCCCCGCAGTTCCTCCAGCGCGCGACCACGATGGCGCCGAGGGGCGATGACGACTTCGAGGAGTGAGGCGGCCCGGTCGAGCCGCCAGGCCCCCATCCTCGTTCCTGACCGCGACTGTCCGCTGTGTCCGCGCCTGGTCGCCTTTCGCGAGGCGAACCGCGCGCGCGAGCCGTTGTGGCACAATGCGCCGGTCGCCCCCTTCGGCGACATCGGGGCGCGGCTCTTGATCGTCGGCCTGGCGCCGGGGATGCAGGGCGCCAACCGCACCGGCCGGCCTTTCACCGGCGACTATGCCGGCGACCTGCTCTACGCCACGCTGCTGGAATACGGCTTCGCCAAGGGCACCTATCAGGCGCGTCCCGACGACGGCCTGAAGCTGGTGGACTGCCGGATCGCCAATGCGGTGCACTGCGTGCCGCCGCAGAACAAGCCGTTGCCGGCCGAGATCAACACCTGCCGCCGGTTTCTCGCGGCAAATCTCGAGACCATGCCGAATCTGCGGGCCATCGTCGCGCTCGGGCGGATTGCGCACGACACTGTGCTCAAGCCGCTGCAACTGAAGGCCTCGCAAGCCCCCTTCGGCCACGGCGCGGTGCACCAGGCCGGCGCGTTCAGGCTCTACGACAGCTATCACTGCTCCCGCTACAACACGAACACCGGCGTGCTGACGCCGGACATGTTCCGGTCCGTGTTCGCCAAGGTGAAGGCCGGCCTCGACGACTAGGCGGGATTTGCCTTCAGCCAATCCAGCACATCGCCGGCGTTCCGGTCGGGCGGAAACACCGGGTAGAACACCTCGGTGATCCGCGCGTCATCGATGATCAGGGCAAGACGCTTGATCAGGGTGAGCCCGGCAACCTCCATGGTCGGCAATTTGAGCGCGCGCGCGAGCGCCAGCTTCTCGTCCGAAAGCACGGGGAACGGCAGATGCAGCCGCGACGCCATCTCGGTCTGGTAGTCGTTGCTCTGGGTCGAGAGGCCGAACACGTGCGAGGCGCCGGCCGCCTTGAGCTCGGCGAACAGATCGCGAAACGCACAGGTCTGCGGAGTGCAGCCGCGCGCGCCCGGAATCATGTCCCAATCGTCGACCAGCGCGATCTTGCCGGGCTCGCCGGTGCGCGGATAGGCGAACACGACGGTGCGTCCGGACAGCGCCGACAGCGTCACTGACGTATCGTTGGTCGCGAGCAGGCTGATCGCAGGCAGCGTCATGCCCTTCAGATGCACGGCGCCGCCGTCATCGGCGGGTGCGGGAATCTGGCTCCAGTCGACCTCGAGCAGGTTTCGTTGATTCATCCCAGTCCCTCGCCTATCCCCTCGCCCGCAGCAGCCGGCCCTTCTCCCGGCTCCAGTCGCGCTTCTTCTCGCTCTCGCGTTTGTCGTGCAGCTTCTTGCCCTTTGCAACCGCCAGCTGCAATTTGGCGCGGCCGCGCTCGTTGAAATAGAGCTTGAGCGGGATCAGCGTCATGCCCTCGCGGTCCACGGCCCCCATCAGCTTGTTGATCTGCTTGCGGTGCAGCAGCAGCTTTCGCGGCCGTTTGGGCTCATGGTTGAAGCGATTGCCCTGGAGATATTCGGGAATGGTGGCGTTGATCAGCCAGATCTCGCCGTCCTTCGAATCGGCGTAGGATTCCGCGATCGTGCTCTTGCCGTTGCGGATCGACTTGACCTCGGTGCCGGTCAGCGCAATGCCGGCCTCGACCGTATCCTCGATCGCATAGTTGAAGCGGGCCTTGCGATTTTCCGCCATGACCTTGATAGGACGTTCGTTCTTATCGGCCATGACAGACAAACCTGATCGAGATGCGCGCGGACGCTAACAGTTTGGATGAAGCGCGCGCGTCAAGACTTCTTGAGGAGATCGCGGATCTCGGTCAGCAGCTCGACTTCGGCGGACGGCTTCGGCGGCGCAGAGGGCGCGGCCTCTTCCTTGCGCTTCAGCGTGTTTATAGCGCGGATCACCAGGAACAGCACGAAGGCAATGATGATGAAGTTGATCGTCAGCGTGAGGAAGCTGCCCCAAGCCAAGACCGCGCCCTGCTTTTTTGCGTCCGCGAGGTTGGTGGCGGTGACCGCCTTGGACAGCGGGGTGAAGTAGTTGGAGAAGTCGAGACCGCCGGTGACCGCGCCGATCAGGGGCATGATGACGTCGCCGACCAGGGAAGTGACAATGGCGCCGAACGCCGCGCCGATGATGACGCCGACCGCGAGATCGACGACGTTGCCCTTCATGGCAAATTCGCGGAACTCCTTGAGCATCTGCCTGCCCTTTTCGTCGACTGCGCTCACGGCAAGCCCCCCGAATGCCTAACGCTTCAGTTGATCAGGCCGGCGTGGACCATGGCGCTGCGCACGGCAACGCGCGTCGGCTCGGTCACCGGCACCATCGGCAGCCGCAGCGTCTCGTCCAGCTTGCCGAGCAACGACAGCGCGTACTTGATCGGCGCCGGATTGCTCTCGATGAAGAGGTTGTTGTGCAGCGGCATCAGCTTGTCGTGCAGCTTCAACGCCGTGGCATGATCGCCCTTCTGCCAGGCGGCGTGGAACTCCGAGCACAGGCGCGGCGCGACGTTCGACGTCACCGAGATGCAGCCATGGCCGCCATGCGCCATGTAACCGAGGATGGTCGCATCCTCGCCCGAGAGCTGGTTGAAATCCTCGCCCATCGCCGCGCGCTGCTGCGAGACGCGCACCATGCTGGCGGTGGCGTCCTTGACGCCGGCGATGTTCTTCAGCTCCCACAGCCGCTTCATGGTGTCGACCGACATGTCGATCACCGAGCGCGGCGGGATGTTGTAGATGATGATCGGAATGCCGATCGCATCGTTGATCGCCTTGAAGTGCTGGTACATGCCTTCCTGGGTCGGCTTGTTGTAATAGGGCGTCACCACCAGCACCGCGTTCGCGCCGGCCTTCTCGGCGTGCTGGGCCAGCTCGACCGCTTCCTTGGTCGAATTGGAGCCGGCGCCGGCGATCACCGGCACCCGCCCCTTGGCTTCGCTGATGCACCACTCGACGACCTTCTTGTGCTCGTCATGGCTGAGCGTCGGGCTCTCGCCGGTGGTGCCGACCGGGACCAGGCCGTTGGTGCCCTCGGAAATCTGCCAGTTGACCAGCGAGCGGAACGCCGCCTCGTCCAGCGAGCCGTTCTTGAACGGCGTGACCAAGGCGGTGAACGACCCCCGGAATTTCGTCTTGGCTGCCATGGACTTCCTCCGTACGCGGCGAGCTTGAGAGCAAGCCCCATTCATATCGGGTCTATCCCGCCGGTAAAAGGGCCGCTCCCGACTGACGCACCGTTTAGGCCGCGATTTTGCCGCGGTGATGGTGCAAACTCGCCCGAGGTAAGCGGCTGTTGGTATTTTGTCCGCATATTCAATCAAATTCAGCTAGATCTTGAGCCACTTGACTGATTCGGGGCGACTAAACGCCGTGACTTCATTTCCTCGTGCCACATGGCGATCCACCGGTCTGGCCGTGTGCCTGATGGCAGGGCTGTCGGTCGGCTGCGCCGCCTGGGCCAAGTCCAACGAGACGCCCCCGGAAGGGACCAAGGACACCGCAAAGCCAGCCGCCAAGGACGCCACGAAGGGGACTGGCAAAGGAACAGCCAAAGAAACAGCTAAGGGAACCGGCAAGGACACGGCCAAGGACGCGACCAAGGGAGCCGCGAGCGCCCCCGCCAAGGATGTTGCGAAGAAACCGGCCAAGGATTCTGGAAAGGATGCTGGCAAGAGCGCCGCCAAGGACCCCGCGAAGGACAAGCCCAAGCCTGCGGCCGCGGCCTCCGCGCCAAAATCACAACCGTCCGCCAACGGCTCGCCCCCCAAAGCCGCTCCCGCGCCGGCTGCGACGGCCACCATCAGACCCGCCGCCCCGGCAGCTGCCGCCAAACCAATTGCAGCGCCCGTGCTCGCTCCTGCAACCCGCCAGCACGCGGCGCCGCGCAAGCCGGTCACGCCGGCCGCGATCGCTGCGACCTCGTCGACGTCGCAGGCCGACAAGGACACGCTGGAGAACGTCATCGAGCTCGTGCGCAAGCGCCAGCCGGGCGATGCGACCAACACCGCAGCCACCATCTCGGACCCCGTCGCGCGAAAACTCGCGGAATGGATCATCCTGCGCAGCGAGGACAATGGCGCGAACGTGGAGCGCTACCGCGCCTTCCTCTCCGCCAATCCGAGCTGGCCGTCGCAGACCTTCCTGCGCCGGCGCCTCGAGGCCGCGATGTGGGACGACCGGCGCGACGATTCAGTTGCGTGGTCGTGGTTCGAGAACGAATCCCCAGTGTCCGCCAAGGGCCGCTTCACGCTGGCCAAGGCGATGCTGGCGCGCGGCGACCGCGCCAATGCCGAGCGGCTGGTGCGCGAGGCTTGGCGCATCGATCCGATGTCGGAGGACACCGAGAACAACGCGCTCGACCAGTTCGGCGCCCTGCTGACGCCGGGCGACCAGAAGGCGCGGATGGACACCCTGCTCTATGGCAGCGAAAACGAGGCGGCGCTGCGCGCGGCGAAGCGCCTCGGCGCCGGCTATGTCGCGCTCGCCAAGGCCCGCATCGCCTCCGTGAAGAAAGCGCCGAACGCGCGTGCGCTGCTCGAGGCCGTGCCGCACGAGCTGCACAATGATCCGGGCTTCATCTTCAGCAAGATCCAGTTGCTGCGCCGCGAGGAGAAGTTTGCCGAGGCCGCCCAGCTGATGCTGTCGGCGCCGAAGGATCCGAACCGGCTCTACAATCTCGACGAATGGTGGATCGAGCGGCGCCTGCTCGCGCGCAAGATGATCGACACCGAGGAATTCCGCAGCGCCTATCTGATCGCGCGCGATGCGGCGCTGCCCTCGCGCGACATCTACAAGACCGAGCAGGAGTTCACCGCCGGATGGATCGCGCTGCGCTTCCTCAACGACCCCGCGGCCGCGACCCAGCATTTCGCGCGTATCGGCGTCGGCAGCGTCAATCCGACCACGCTGGCGCGCGCCGGTTATTGGCAGGGCCGCGCCGCGGAAGCGGCCGGCCGCCAGCAGGAGGCGCGCAACGCCTATGCCCGCGCCGCCGAGCAATCCACGAGCTATTACGGCCAGCTGGCGCGCGCAAAACTCGGCCTGCCGCAGATCGAGCTCAACAGCCAGCCGCGCGGCCGCGGCGCCGAACGGCTGGAGATCGTGCGCGCCGCGCAACTGCTCTACGAGCTCGACGAGCGCGAGATGGCGGTGCCGATGCTGGCCGACATGGGCGAGAACGGCGATCCCGAGGCGCTGACCGGCCTCGGCGAGCTCACCCAGCGCTACAGCGATGCGCGCGGGATGCTGCTGGTCGGCAAGGCCGCGCTCAACCGCGGCCTTCCGTTCGATTTCTACGCCTATCCCGTCAACGGCATTCCGCAATTCACCCCGATCGGTCCCGAGGTCGAGCGCAGCATCGTCTACGCCATCGCCCGGCAGGAGAGCGCGTTCAACCCGTCGGTGGTCTCGCCGGCGCAGGCCTATGGCCTGATGCAGGTGACGCCGGACGCCGCGCGCTACGTCTGCAAGCGGCACGGCGCGACCTATGATCTGGGGCGGCTGAAGAACGATTCCGTCTACAACGCCACGCTCGGCTCGGCCGAGCTCGGCGGGCTGCTCGAGGACTATCGCGGCTCCTACATCATGACGTTTGCCGCCTACAATGCCGGCCGCGGCAGCGTGAAGAAGTGGGTCGACCGCTACGGCGACCCGCGCGACCCGAAGGTCGATGCGGTCGACTGGGTCGAGCTGATTCCATTCTCCGAAACGCGCAATTACGTGCAGCGGATCGTGGAGAATCTGCAGGTCTACCGCGCCCGCTTCGGCGGCGGCACACGCCTCCAGATCGAGGCCGATCTGCGCCGCGGCACCGGCAGCGTGGAGTAGAGGCGGCTTCTCCCGAACGCGGTCGAGAGCCTCGGTGGCAAGCGTTGTATCTGCACCGTCGCCCGCCTGGGCCGTCGACGACCATCTCAAGGGTCGGATCTGATCTTCGGGCGAGCCATGCCTGAGCGCACCTCGAGAGCTGCCAGCATCGCAGCCAGTCCGGTGAGCCGGCGCCACTGCCTCGGAGACGAAGGCGTCGCCCGCCTGCTCTTGCGTGACCGGTACGTGCGTTGTTTCTCCGACCGTGTCTGCAAGCGAGCGGGCAACGCACCTGCCGGTCGGAGATGCGGTGCGGCGCAAGTCGTCTCCTCTTGTGCAACCGGCCTCGGCCGGAGCGATGCATCAGCGGAAGCGACGCGACAACTCGGCAGACATTCCGGGGTCGCGAGCCATGCGAGCAAAAAGAAAAGCCCCGGCGGTTTCCCGCCGGGGCTTCTGTCAGATCGTTAGATCGAGCTTACCAGTTGCGCTGAGCGCGGAGGAGCAGAACGAGCGAGTTCTGATCCTTCAGCTCGTAGGTCGCGACCGGCTTGGCCGGAACCGGAACCAGAGCGGCCGGGGTCACCGTACCAGCATACTTCTGGTCGAGATGGGTCCAGGCAAGGTCAGCCGAGAACGTCAGGTTCTTGACCGGGGTCCAGCGGGTGATGATGCCCGCCTGGCCGATCGCGAAGTCCGGGTTACAGGCAGTCACGCCAGCGAACCCAACACCGATCACGCCACCACCAGCACCACCGGCGCCGCAAAGCGTGGTCTTGGCCAAGGTGCCGAACTGCGCCTGAGCGTAAGCACCGTAGATCGCCGTGTTCCAGTACGGATCCCAGTTATGGGTGTAAGCACCGCGGAAGCCCCAGGTCTTGACGGTCTCCTGCGAGCTGCCCGTGATGAACACGGTGTCCGGAGCCGAGGCGTAGCCGAGGCTCTGGTAGGCGGTGCCCGAGCTGCCGAACATCACGTAGGTGCTGCCCGCGAGGTTCTGGAAGTTGTAGCGGGTCGCGCCGTCGGTGTAGACGCCCGAAATGTTGATCACGTCACCCGCACCAGTCGGGATGTTCTTGATCGACAGAGCGAGCTGAACCGCCCAACCCCACTTGTCGTCGGGGTGGCCAGTCGGCTCGGTGGCGCCGTAGTAAGCGACGTGGTTGTCCTTGGCAGCAACCGACGCCTGGAACAGACCCCAGGCCTGGTCGACACGCACCATACCGACGAGGTTCGGCGAACGCGAACCGCCGATGGCGTTGGAGCCGTAGGAGGCACCGAGGACGCTGGAGGCCGTCGCGCCGGTCATGTTCAGGTTACCGGCCTGCATGTACGAGGTCGGATCTTCCGCCGAGAACGCCGCCGTGATGCCCTGACCGAAGTCAGCGGTGTAGGAGAACTGGTTGATACCAGTGACCGTGCCGCTGCCGCCGACGAGACCGTCGAAGTTGTTGCCGGGATAGTTGGTCCAGGGCGCGTCGAACTGCGACACAGCCTTACCCATGGTGAAACCAGCGAACTGGATGAAGGCGTAGTACACGCCGAGCGAACCAGCCGAGGTGTTGCCGTCGGTGCCGTTGACCGAGCCACCGCCCGAACCAAAGAGCGACGTGGTGGTCGCGCCAGGGGTCGTGGCAGTCGCCAGCGCACCGCTGTAGGCCGTCGTGCCCGTTGCACTGCCGGTGCCGACGTAGTTGCCAGTCGTCCACGAGAAGACGCCATCGAAGAACGTGCGGACCACGCCGTATTCGGTCGCGGTGCGCGTGTCGATGTTGAGGTCTTCACGAGCGCGCATGGTGTAGTAGTTCGTCAGACGGTTGCGTGCACCGTTGGCGCCCTGGGTCGAGACGTTCTGGTTCAGGGTAAAGTCCGAGTTGGTGCCCAGCGCGACTTCGGCGCGCAGGTAACCACCCAGCTTGATGCAGGTGTCAGTGCCCGGGATGTAGTAGAATCCAGCACCGTACAGGGAGCAGATCTTCACGTATTCGACCGCTTTGGCCTTCACGGGGAGATCGGCTGCCTGCGCTCCGCCCACGGCGATAAGACCCGCCGCTGAGCCGAGCAAAAGGCTCTTAACCAACTTCATGTTAAACCTCCAAGTTGCTCTTCAGGGAAGGTCACTGACCGGACGGCCAATTTCCCAACCCCCTTTAAATCACCGCTTGAGCCACTTCGCGCCTTCGGACACACCCGCGGAACGCGAGGGACTTAAGCGAAAGACCTAAACGGGACGACCTCGGGATGCCCCCCTCCGTCGCTCAGTCACAATTACCGAACGTCCTTGCACACACAACAAGAGAACGCTCCGGAACGGGCCTATGAAACGCGTTTTCCGACATGTGTTGCACAAATAACACGCAGATGTGATCAAAGCGCCCGCACAAGCCATTGAATTTATTTATGTTTTTCTGGCGGTTCCATTTGCCCCCGAAACTCCCGCTGGGTGACCGCAGGCGTGGAGAAGCACTGTTGCGGTTCTGACGCCATCGAATCGCGGCGTCTCGAAAGACTCAGCAGGATGTGCCGTCGCTCCAAGAATCGGTCGGTAATCGGTCGGTAATCGGTCGGCAATCGGTCGGTCTGGAAAGGCGGCGCCGCTTTCGGCGGGGACCGTCGCTGGGTTGGCTGATCGGTTCCTGTCCAGAAAGCTGGCCGGCGCCGATGTCGATCCCCGAGGAATCGATCCTACGGATGTCTTCTACGGATTTCTCGGGTTCCCCTGCCCGACTTGGAAAGCCGGCGACGATTGGCGCCGTTCGACCGGCACGCCGCCGAGGCCGGTTTCGTCTCGATCAAGCTGGCCGCGAGCAAACCGCTCGTGATCACCGGTCAGGACGGTGAGAGACAAAGCGACCGGAGACCGGCGCCGGCACGGTCTCGTCGGTGTCGAGGACTGCCTGGCTCGTCTGCGCAGGCGACAGCAGGCGCGCAAGGAGCCTTCCTCATCCAAGTGCTGGAATATCGATATGATCGGGCGACAATCCAGCTTGGTATCTTTGATACATGGCCTCGTAAGCTGCTTCCAGGTGCTTCGTGTAGAGCGCCGCGTCAAACAGCGGCGTCTTCAGACGGTTCTTTTGCAGCGTGTCGCGAACACCCTGAAGCTTCTGCTTATCGAGCGCCAAATCGATTGCGAGCGCTTCATAGTCCTCACGTGTTGGCGTTATCAATTCAGGCAAGCCAACAGCATGAAGCAAGCTCGCCGCGACGCGGCCTGCGAAACTATTGCCAATTTGCGTGACCACGGGCAGGCCAGCCCACAACGCATCGCTGGCTGTCGTATGTGCGTTGTATGGCAGCGTATCCAGGAAAAGGTCGGCAAGGCGATGGCGCGCCAAATGGCCGGACAGTGATGACACGCGCCCTGCAAACACCAGGCGGTCGGGATCGGCACCCAGCTGCTTGGCTTCCTTGCGCAGATTCGATTTTGCGATCTCCCCCATGTCAGACAGCCACAGGACCGACTGATCCACGCTCCTCAAGATATTCATCCAGCTGTCAAAGACCGGTCGATTGATCTTGTAGGCGTTGTTGAAGCAGCAAAACACCGTCCATTCCGGACGCAGATTGTGATCAGCCCTGTTGGGTACCGTGTCGTCGATGGCCTGCCCTTGAGTGTCGCGCGGCATGAAGCTGCCAGGCAGCCGGACGACCTTCTCTTCAAAGAAGCCGCGGCTTTGGTCTGGCACCGCGATTTGATCGGCGATGATGTAGTCCCATAGCTCCCTGCTGCCCAAGGTCCCTGCGAAGCCGAGAAAATTGACCGCTATCGGGGCGGGGCCAGATGCGAACAGCGACAATCGGCCATTCTGCGTGTGTCCCGCAAGATCGACGAGAATATCGACCTGTGCGTCCCTGATCGCATCGAAGACTTCGCCGTCGCTCTTGTGCTGACAATCGACAAAGCGATGAAAGGACCCTTCCAGCCTCTTGCGCAGATCGCTGCTGTCGTCCGGACCGATTGAAAAGGCGTATGTCTCAAATCGACCGGCATCGTGGCTCTCGAAGATCCCTGCGGTCAGGTGCGCGACCGGATGCTGACGAAAATCGGGTGAAACGTATCCGACCCGAATCCGATCGTGCCGATAGTCGGCACGCCTTGAACTTGCTCTTGAGGATTGCGGGAGCTTCGCGGCCACCCATGCTTTGGCGCATCGCAATTGGTCATCGGGCGAATCTGTCAACGACAGCAGATCGAAGGGAGAGCTATTCGCCTTCCCGGCCCGTATCGCGCCGGTCAAATGGCCGATCTCTTCTTCCAGATTTTCCCAATTGCACAGGTTCATCTTTGCATGAAGACGCACCCCCTCGATGCCTTCCAAGTCGGACTTGATCGACAGCGCATGGTCATAAGCAGCCAAAGCCCGGTCATAGTGCTTGAGCTCGGTGAAGACGTTGCCTCGACCAATCCACGCGCCCTTTAGATCGGCCTTGATCGACAGCGCCTTGTCATACGCAGCAAGCGCCTCCTCGTAGCGCTTCAGCCTCCAGAAAACATTGCCTCGACCGAGCCAGGCTTCGGGGAGATCAGGCTTGATCGACAGCGCGTTGTCGTATGCGGCAAATGCCTCGTCAAAGCGCTTGAGCTCGGTGAAAACATTACCCCGGCCGAGCCAGGCTTCCGCCAGATCGGGCCTGATCGACAACGCCTTGTCATAAGCGGCCAATGCGTCGTCATAGCGCTTGAGATCACAGGACACATTGCCTCGACCAAGCCACGCATTCTCCAGATCGGGCTTGATCGACAGCGCCTTGTCGTATGCGGCCGACGCCTCGTCATACCGTTCGAGGCTCCAGAAAACATGGCCGCGGGCAACCCACGCACTCTCGAATTCAGGCTTGATCGACAGCGCCTTGTCATACGCAGCAATTGCTYCGTCATGGCGCTTGAGATCAGCGAAGACATCCCCCCGACCAACCCACGCATTCTCGAAATCGGGCTTGATCGACAGCGCCTTGTCGTAGGTCGCAAATGCGTCGTCATAGCGCTTGAGATTGCGGAAAACATTCCCTCGGCCAAGCCACGCGAGCTCCAGATCAGGCTTGATCGACAACGCCTTGTCGTAAGCAACGAGGGCGTCCTCGTAACGCTTGAGCTTTTCAAGGCAATTGCCCTTGCTCGCATACGCGTCGGCAAAGTTCGGATTGTAGGCTATGGCCTTGTCGAACTGATCGATCGCTTCCGAATAGCTTCGCGCAAACTCGGCAAGGATCGAACCTCTGTTGTGGTATGAAAGTGGATTGCGCGGATTGACCGCCAATGCGCGGGTAAAATACGTCAGCGCCTCTTGAGGGCGATTGAGGGCTTTGAGCGCATATCCATAATTGCTGAGCGCTTCGTCATTGCTTCCGTTCAGGGCTACCGCCGCTCTGAGATGAACCTCAGCCTCCGAAAACCGGCCTTGCACCAGCTTCACCACACCCAGGAGATGCTCGACTTCGAATATGTTCCTGGACGCTTTGGCGATTTGCTGCAGGATGCGTTCCGCCTTGACCAGATCCTTGGCGTAAAAGGCCTCGACAGCACGTCGAAACTTGGCCTGCAGTTCATTCGCCAAACCCGTTCCTCCCTGAGATCATCTCGTCGATCATAACAACCGGTTCGGCGAAGGCATAGGGACCGGTCCCGCCTCGCGGCAAGCGTCTGCAATCAATCCGGCCGATGTAGAAGCGGACCAGCGCGGCATTGCGGCGGCGATGCGATCGCTTGTCGTCGAAGCCAGGCATGCAGTCGCGGCGCGGCCGAACTGCTGATCAACGACAGACACGACGCAACGATATCGCCCGGCCTGCGATCGCCACATCCGTGGTGAAGGACGTCCGCCGCGGACGGGCATCGGCTCCGACCGGTGCAAGGCGGGCTGCAGTTCCGCGAGCGCCCTCGCCCCGCAAGCACCGGACGCGCCCTGATCCTTGCGGCAAAGGCGCGTTCCGGACAGTCGTTGGCTGCGGCCTGGCTTCCCCACGGGGCCTTGCGCCCCGCAGCCCCGACGCGACACGTTATTATTCATCGGCGGGATTTTGAGACTGATCGGGAACGCACATGCGCGAGATCGGGCAGAGGCATCGGCAGACGCGCACCAGGCGCGCGCAAAGCCCAACAAAATCAATCTCTTAACTGGCTGCTTGGCGGAGACGGAGGGATTCGAACCCTCGATAGGCCTTTACAAGCCTATAACGGTTTAGCAAACCGCCGCCTTCAGCCACTCGGCCACGTCTCCAATATGGGGGGTATGCCCGACCCGGCGGCGTGCCGCAAGCGGCAGAATTGAGGTCGGTGCGTTCTTTCACCTGAAAGCCGCCATCGGCCGGGCTACGCAAGCCTGGCGAAAGCAGCTGCGCTTCGAGAGCAGCCGATTCGCGCTCTCATTACATATGCGACATATGCGCGCCTGCATCCAGCGGCAGGGCCATCAGATCCGCCCATGCGAGGGCAAAATCAGCATCGCCTCGCCCGCCCGGACGTTGAACCAGACGCCGGACCTGCGCCAGGAGGCCCGTCTTGTGCAGCCGCCAGGGTTCCAGATCGCATTCGTCGGGCGCGATCTGAATCGGCAGCCATTGTCTATTCTTGGGCCATTCCTGTCGGAGCGCTCGTGCCACGCGGCCGCGTCGGCGGCACCATGAGCGAGCTCGATTTCAGCGCAACCAGGGCCTACCCGTGACAACACAGGCCTCGGTGCGCTGCTCCATTCAGTGCATGGAGACCCACGCCCTCGCCTCGCGCTGCGCGGCCGAGATTTCGGCGTCCGACATCTGCCCGGCAACCTCCTGGCGCAGCGCCACGGCATCCTTGCGGCCCTTCAGCGCGGCGAGGTTGAACCATTTGTGCGCGGCGACGAGATCGACGAGGCCGGCGCGGCCGCTCGCCCAATAGATCCCGCGCTCGAACAGCACGTCCGACAGCGCGCTTGCGTCGATCGGCGTGGCCGTCTCCAGATCGAAAGTACCCTGAAACATAACGCATCCCCTTTTTCTTATGCCGCCTCGTCCCCCGAGCGCGGCTCCCGTCCAAAGAACTGTTCAACTCACCCCATGCCGTTTGCCGGCTTGTTGGAGG
Organism: Bradyrhizobium sp. P5_C12; assembly: GCF_054049735.1. Taxonomy (NCBI): domain Bacteria; kingdom Pseudomonadati; phylum Pseudomonadota; class Alphaproteobacteria; order Hyphomicrobiales; family Nitrobacteraceae; genus Bradyrhizobium; species Bradyrhizobium sp. P5_C12. Next base: position 43,659 of record NZ_JBFULU010000041.1, on the reverse strand, counting down.
CGATGATGGCGGGCAAATTTGAATGGCAGTTTAAGTATCGCGATGAAGGGGACGTAAACGCGAGAGCGCGGCGCGCGTGCAGCGAATTGAAAAAACCCCGGATTGACGGGCACTTCCGCGATTCGTCAGATTCGGTTTACCCTGCGATTTTCGGACACCGCTAACCATCGCGTGCGGTGGCGGATGCGCTCTAGGGTTTCGGCGCCGCTCGCTGTCGTCACCCGCGACCCGGCTACGCCAAGGCTTCGCCGGGGCATGCCGGTGTTGGAACGCCGAAGCTTCAGCAAGGGCGGCAGGCGGGTGACCCGGTATTCCGGAGACGGCAATCATCCCACGAGACGCCGCGGCGTACTGGATCGCCCGGTCGGAGCCGGGCGATGACACCGCGAATGGGAAAGCGACGCCGCGCGTCAGGCAAGCACAACGCGCCCCTTGTCTGCTCCAGGGCAGAACGACCACGGCAGCGCGGTCTCGATCAGATCAGCAATGTCGGGAAAGGAAATGCCGGCAATACCCCGGCCTCAGGGAACGAGGGCGTCGGCGAACACGTCAGGACCAGATTCCACGTTGGCCCGAAGGCCGTCTGTGAAATTGCGGAGCCCCGTGAAGGAGACCCGCACCGAACGAAGAAAACTTGTTTCTTCTGCCGGACCGCAAAGTGGAGCGACCCGACCGTTGACCTGATGTCTCGCCGACACCCTCTATCGTCGACCAGAACCTTCTAGGAGGCGCTGATGACGAGCCGGCTCTCTAGGAGCCGGCAACTTCAGAAGTCGAAGTTACTTCTTCTTCTTCGCGACCTTGCGGGTCTTCTTCGCAGTCTTCTTCACTGCGCTCTTCGCCTTCTTCGCCTTCTTCGCTTTCTTGGCCATGTTGCCCTCCGATGTGTGAGATGGCTTTAATCGCTGCGTGCACTCGGGGATCGAGATGCACACTCATCCCGAATACACCAACACGACGAAAAAAACAGCTTCTCGCTTAAAGAAGTGTTGACGCAGCAAACCGCGTGCGCTTGGCGCGCTCGATGCAAGTGCACTGTGCGAGGTGCACCAGCGATCGCAGAGACTGCCCGCAGCATCGGCGTCTGCGTAAGCTGCGACTGCAAGAAAACACTATGCAGCAAGTATTTTTCCGCACACGCGCACTGCGCGTGATCGATGCGGCGATGCGTGTCGCCAATCGCGCGACCACGTCGAAAGGGCGTTTCGCGGACTCTGAGTCGCGGATTTTGGCAACGAAAATATTTTCATGATTAACGGCGCGGACGCTCGTCGGAGCGTGTGCAAGCCGCCGTTTTGCGCGAATCGCGTGACGGCGATTCGGTCGCCGCATCGCAGGTCGTCGGGAGGAAGTTTGCCGCCGATGACGCGTGAGAGCGTCGCATCGCGAACCGACAGCGAGGTGAGGAGAGTGTCCGTCACCTCGTCCGAACGCGTGACGTCAGATGCCGAGCTTGGACTTGAGCAGCTCGTTGACCGCTTGCGGGTTGGCCTTGCCGCCCGACGACTTCATAACCTGGCCGACGAACCAGCCGAGCGACTGCGGCTTGTCCTTGACCTGCGCGGCCTTGTCGGGATTGGCCGCGATGATGTCGTCGACCACCTTCTCGATCGCCGTGAGATCGGTGACCTGCTTCATGCCGCGGCTTTCGACCAGCGCGCGGGGATCGCCGCCCTCCTGCCAGACGATCTCGAACAGATCCTTGGCGATCTTGCCGGAGATCGTGCCCTCGCCGATCAGGTCGACGATCGCGGCCAGTTGCTCGGCGCTGACGGGAGAGCCCGTAATATCCCTGCCCTCCTTGTTGAGGCGGCCGAACAGCTCGTTGATCACCCAGTTCGCCGCCATCTTGCCGTCGCGCGCGCGATTGCCGAGCTTGTCCAGCACGGTCTCGTAGAACACCGCGCTCTCGCGCTCGGCGACCAGCACGCTCGCATCATAGGCAGACAGGCCGAAGTCGGCGACGAAGCGCGTCTTCTTCTGGTCCGGCAGCTCGGGCAGCTTCGCCTTCAGCTCGTCGACGAACTCCCGGCTGAACTCCAGCGGCAACAGATCCGGATCGGGGAAGTAGCGGTAGTCGTGCGCCTCTTCCTTGGACCGCAGCGAGCGCGTCTCGCCCTTGTTGGGGTCGTAGAGGCGTGTCTCCTGGTCGATCGACCCGCCATCCTCGAGGATCTCGATCTGGCGGCGCGCCTCGTACTCGATCGCCTGCCCGATGAAGGTGATCGAGTTCATGTTCTTGATCTCGCAGCGGGTGCCGAGCGGCGCGCCGGGCTTGCGCACGGAGACGTTCACATCTGCGCGCAGACTGCCCTTCTCCATGTCGCCGTCGCAGGTGCCGAGATAGCGCAGGATCGAGCGCAGCTTGGTCACATAGGCCTTGGCCTGCTCGGCATCGCGGATGTCCGGTTTCGAGACAATCTCCATCAGCGGCACGCCGCAGCGGTTGAGGTCGACACAGGACATGTTCGGCGACTGGTCGTGCAGCAATTTGGCCGCATCCTGCTCCAGATGCAGCCGCTCGATGCCGATCGTCGCGGTCTTGCCGCCGTCCAGTTCGACCACGACCTCGCCCTCGCCGACGATCGGCGACTTGTACTGGCTGATCTGGTAGCCCTGCGGCGAGTCGGCATAGAAATAGTTCTTGCGGTCGAACACCGAGCGCAGGTTGATCTGCGCGTTGAGGCCGAGGCCCGTCCTGACAGCCTGCCTGACGCATTCCTCGTTGATGACAGGCAGCATGCCCGGCATTGCGGCATCGACCAGCGACACGTGGCTGTTCGGTTCGCCGCCGAACGCGGTGGAGGCGCCCGAGAACAGTTTTGAGTTCGACGTCACCTGGGCATGGATCTCCATGCCGATGACCATCTCCCAATCGCCGGTGGCGCCCTTGAGAAGCTTGTGCGTGGCCGTGCTCATGTCTTGCTCCCGAGCAGCGTGGCAGCGATCCGCTCCCACTCCGCCTGCAATGAATCCTGTGCCGTCGGCTGGCCGGCCTGGCGGTACCAATAGCCGGCATTGCCGAGGTCGCCTTCGACGCGGTGCAGATAGGCGTGCACCCAGGCCGCATCGCGGCTGCTGTCGTCCTGGACGATCCTGTGCGCCTGGTCCCAATCGCCCTTGGCGGCCCACCAGAGGCCCGCAAGCGGCGCGCTGAGATCCGGCGCAGGCGCTGCGCCGTCGAGGCTGGCGATGTACGCCGCCATCCTCACCACCACCTCGCGGGCGTGTAGCGGCCGGCGGCCTGCTCGATCACCTCGCCGAGCGAGAACAGCGTCTCCTCGTCGAACGGACGGCCGATCAGCTGCAAGCCGAGCGGCAGGCCCTGCGCATCCTTGCCGGCGGGCACCGCGATGCCGGGCAGGCCCGCCATGTTCACGGTGACCGTGAAGATGTCGTTGAGATACATCTCGACGGGGTCGGCGCCGCCCTTCTCGCCGATGCCGAAGGCGGCGGACGGCGTCGCGGGGGTGAGGATCGCGTCGACGCCCTTGGCGAAGCAATCCTCAAAATCCTTCTTGATCAGCGTGCGCACCTTCTGGGCGCGCAGATAATAGGCGTCGTAATAGCCGGCGGAGAGCACGTAAGTGCCGATCATGACGCGCCGCTTCACCTCGGCGCCAAAGCCTTCGGCGCGGGTGTTCTCATACAGCTCGATGATGTTCCTGCCCTGCTCGCGCAGGCCGTAGCGCACGCCGTCATAGCGCGCGAGGTTGGAGGAGGCCTCCGCCGGCGCCACGATGTAATAGGCCGGCAACGCGTACTTGGTGTGCGGCAGCGACACCTCGACAAGCTCCGCGCCGGCCGCCTTCAGCCAGGCCGCGCCCGCTTCCCAAAGTTTTTCGATCTCGGCCGGCATGCCGTCGAGACGATACTCCTTGGGAATGCCGATCTTCATGCCCTTCACCGACTTGCCGATCGCGGCCTCGTAGTCGGGCACGGCGATGTCGACCGAGGTCGTATCCTTCGGGTCGTGCCCGGCCATCGAGCGCAGCAGCATCGCGGCATCGCGCGTGCTGCGCGCGATCGGACCTGCCTGATCCAGCGACGAGGCAAAGGCGACGATGCCCCAGCGCGAACAGCGGCCATAGGTCGGCTTGATGCCGACGGTCGCGGTGAACGCGGCCGGCTGGCGGATCGAGCCGCCGGTGTCGGTCGCGGTCGCACCCATGCAGAGCAAAGCTGCCACGGCGGACGCCGAGCCGCCGGACGAGCCGCCCGGCACCAGCGTCGTGTTGCTTCCGTCGCGCCGCCAGGGATTGCCGACCGGGCCGAAGCAGGAGGTCTCGTTCGACGAGCCCATCGCGAACTCGTCATTGTTGAGCTTGCCGAGCATCACCGCGCCGTCGCGCCAGAGCTGCGAAGTCACGGTGGACTCATAGGTCGGCACGAAATTGCCGAGGATTTTCGAGCACGCCGTGGTGCGCACGCCCTTGGTCGCGAACAGGTCCTTGATGCCGAGCGGGATGCCGGCGAGCGGGCCCGCGTCGCCCTTGGCGATCTTGCCGTCCGCCTCGCGCGCCATATCGCGCGCGCGATCCGGCGTCTCCATGACGAAGGCATTGAGCACGCGTGCGGCTTCGATCGCGGAAAGATGCGCGTCGGTCAGCTCGAGCGACGTGAAAGTCTTGGCCGCGAGACCCTTGCGGGCCTCGGCGAGCGTCAGCGATGTCAAATCGGTCATTTATTGATCGGGCTGCAGAAGAACGGAGACAGGGTTTTGTCGTTGGCCGGGTCGTCTTTTTTGGCGGCTGCTTTCGCAGCGGCCTCGATCTCGTCGAGCACGGCATTGACGGCGACGTTGGGGTCGGCAGCCTTGCCCTGCCGCTCCATCTTGTCGAGATAGTTCATGTAGGCCTGATAGGCCTTCTCATCGTCGCATAGCAGGCACATCGGACTTGGTCCTAAGAATTACTCGACCACCTTGGGCACAAGAAAGAAATGGCCTTCGGTCGCGGGCGCGTTGGCAACGATATCGTCGGCGATCTCGCCGTCATTGACCACGTCCTGACGCTTCTTCATCTGCATCGGGGTGACCGACGTCATCGGCTCCACGCCCTCGACATTGACCTCCGAGAGCTGCTCGACAAAGGCGAGCATGGCGTTGAGCTCGCCCTGCAGATGCGGAACCTCGTCGTCGGAAACCGCAATGCGCGCCAAATGCGCGATGCGGCGGACGGTAGCGGCGTCAACGGACATTATATAAGGCCTCACACGGCAAAACCTATCCGCCGTATAGCAGAGGCCGCTTTTGCGCCGCAACCGGGGCTAGCGCATGATCCGGAAAAGTGTGAAGCGGTTTTCCGAAAAGATCATGCGCAAACAAGAACCTAAAGCGCGATAAGGGCTTCACCCGAAGCCTTTCGCGCTTTAGGGCCTAGCCCGCTAGTCCCTTCATGCGGGCCAGCGCCGATTTGGCCAGATCCCGGGTCAATTCCGCCGCCGGGACCTCGCGGCCCATGGCAACGGCTTGGCCGGCCCAGAGATTGGTGAAATCCACCCTGCCCTGTTTCTCGGCAGCCGCCTTCAGCGGGCCCAGCGCGGTCGCCGCATGGGGGAATGGCGGCGCATCCGGCGAGATCGGGCCGGCCTCGCGCATCAGGCGGTTCTGCACGCCACGCGCCGGCCGGCCGGTCATGACGTTGGTGATCACCGTGGAATCGTCCCGCGCCTCGGCCAGGGCCTTGCGGCCGCCGGCGCTGACCTTGGATTCCGGACAGCGCAGATAGGCACTGCCGATCTGCACGCCGGCCGCGCCCAGCGCGAAGGCCGCCGCGATGCCGCGGCCATCCGCGATACCGCCAGCCGCAATCACCGGTACCTTCACCGCGTCGGCCACCTGCGGCACCAGCGCGAAGGTGCCGGGCTGCTCGGCAATCTTGTCGGTGAGGAACATGCCGCGATGGCCGCCGGCCTCGGCGCCTTGCGCAATGACGGCATCGGCGCCGCGCTGTTCGAGCCAGACTGCTTCCTTCACCGTCGTCGCCGAGGAAATGACCAGGCAGCCCGCCGCCTTGACCCGCTTCAGCAGCGCGTCCTCCGGCAGGCCGAAATGAAAGCTGACGACTTCCGGCTTCAGCTCCTCGACGACCTCGCAGAAGGCCGCATCGAACGGCGCGCGGTTCGCCGCGGCGATCGGCGCCGCCGGATCCAGACCGTGCTCGGTGTAGTAGGTCGTCAGCCGCTGCTTCCAGCGCGCTTCGGCCTCGGTCGTGAGCGCGACCGGCGTGTGGCAGAAGAAGTTCATGTTGACCGGCGCCTTCACCCGCTGGCGGATGATGTTGACCTGCTCGCGCGCCTTTTCCGGCGACAGCATCGCGCTCGGGAGCGAGCCAAGCCCGCCACCTTCCGCCACGGCAATCACGAGCTCCGCATCCATCACGCCGGCCATCGGCGCCAGCACGATCGGGAATTCGGTCTTGAAGAGATCGATCAGTCGACGGTCAGGCCACATGGTTCTTGCCTCATGTTCGCTCTTCCCTCTCCCCTTGCGGGAGAGGGTGGATTGCCGCGATAGCGGCGAGACGGGTGAGAGGTTCGCATCCGCGGAGACAGACCCCTCATCCGGCGCGGATTGCATCCGCGCCACCTTCTCCCACAAGGGGAGAAGGAAAAGAAGAAACCGAGTTGCTCCGCCCAGCGATCAACTGCTCCGCCTCAACCGCAATCCGCCCGACGATCTCGGCCGCCGGTGGAATATCATGGATCAGGCCGACCGCCTCGCCCGCGATCACGGCGGCGACGTCGAAATTGCCGGCCGCTTTCGCAGCCACATAGTCGGCCGCGACTGCGGCGACATTCTGCATCAGCTCGACCTCGCGGCCGATCCAGCGCCTGGCGTGGTCGTTGATCAGACACCTTCCCGTGAACGGCGCCGGCCAGACATTGTTGCGGGAGAGATCGAAGATGATGCCGCGCACGGTCGAGCCGCTGCTTGCCGCGCAGATGCGCCGCTTGGCTTCCTCCGCACCGTCGGCCTCCTGGCTTGCGTAGAAGCGCGTGCCGAGCAGCACGCCGCTTGCGCCGAGCATCATCATGGCCGCGAGCCCGCGCCCATCGGCAATGCCGCCGGCCGCTACCACTGGCACACGGCCCGCCGCAAGATCGACGATCGCCGGCACGAGATCGATGGTGGTGCGCGAGGCGCCGTGACCGCCCGCCTCGGTCCCCTGTGCGATCAGAACATCGGCGCCGGCATCGAGCGCCTGTCGCGCCATTGTTTCGTCCTGCACCTGGCAGATCAGGCGGCTACCTGTGGACTTGATCCTGGGCGCGAAGGGTGCGGGATCGCCGAACGACAACATGATCGCGGATGGCTCGGCGGCGAGCGCGATGTCGAGCAGCTCGGGCTGCCTGGCGAGGCTCCAGGTGATGAAGCCGATCCCGAACGGCGCCTTCATGCCGGCGAGCTTCGCTGTCTCCTGCTCCAGCCAGACCCTCTCGCCATAACCGCCACCCAAAATGCCGAAGCCGCCGGCGCGGCTCACCGCCGTCACGAGCCGGCTGCCCGCGACAACATCCATAGGAGCCAGCAGGATCGGATGCTTGATCCCGAGGAGCTGGGTCAGCGGCGTGGTGATCGGCATGGCTCCTCCACTGTGGACACCGACATTAGGCGGGAATAGCATTCTCGAAAATTGAATTATAGCGAACGCTGCCATCACAAAAGCGAAACGAGGCCATGGAACTCAGCGACATCCAGACCTTTGCCGCGGTCGCGCGCACCGGCGGCATCACCCGCGCCGCCGAAGAGCTCAATACGGTGCAATCCAACGTCACCCAGCGCGTGAAGGCGTTGGAAGCGGAGATCGGCACGCCGCTGTTCGAACGCCACAGCCGCGGCATGACGCTGACCGGCGCCGGCAAGAGGCTTCTACCTTATGCGCAGCGGATGACCGCATTGTCGCGCGAGGCCGTGCTCGCCGCGCGCGACGATGGCGAGCCGAAGGGGCCGCTCGCGATCGGCTCGATGGAGACCACCGCGGCCGTCCGGTTGCCGCCGCTGCTCGCCGATTTCCACCGCCGCTTCCCCGCCGTGCGCCTCTCCTTGCGCACCGCAACCACCGCCGACCTCGTCGCGGGCGTGCTCGAAGGCACGTTCGACGGCGCCTTCGTCGCAGGTCCGATCGCGCATGACGACCTCACCGCGACAAGTGCGTTCCGCGAGGAGCTGGTGCTGGTCAGCGCGCGGCGCTGGACCTCGCTCGCCGAGCTGCGCGCCGGCACGCCGGAATCCGGCCCGACCGCGCTGGTGTTCCGCACCGGCTGCACCTACCGCCAACGTCTCGAGCAGATCTTCGTCGAGTTCGGCTGGCCCTCCGCGACACGCTTCGAGCTCGGCACGCTCGACGGCATGATCGGCTGCGTCGCCGCCGACATGGGCGTGACGCTATTGCCGCGCGCCGTGGTCGAACGCAGCGCGATGAACGGCAGCGTGTCGATGCACACGCTGAATCCGGTCCATGCCCGCGTCGAGACGCTCTTCATCCAGCGCCGCGCCGGACATCAATACAGCGCGCTCAGCGGTTTCATCACCTGCCTGAAGCAGGACGACGACGTCATCGCGGCCTGACGTGCGACGGCGCGTTCCACCGCGCGAAATTCGTCACAATTCCATCGCGTTTGAATCTGAATTCAGTGCGTAGCCCGGATCGAGCGCAGCGCAATCCGGGATCTTCGTGCTGACGATGCAGCGGTCCCGGATTGCGCGGAGCCTGTCATCGGGCGGCGCTTCGCGCCGACCCGTTGGCTCCATCCGGGCTACGAAGGCCGCGCGGATCGCATTTCAATCGATCACTGCGTTCCGCCATCGCAACGCAGCACTTCGAAATGCTTTGAAGCGCGCGACCGTTCTACGTTAGGATGCGGCGCTGGCCAGCGCGAAACCATAACGAAGCCAAAACATCGGCAAAAAACATCGGGAGGACTATCGATGCGCAATACGCTCGTGTTGTGCTGTGTCGCCGCGTTGTCGGCGATATCAGGAACTGCAAGCGCACAGGACTGGACCAAATCGAAATGGGGACCGAACGACGAGATCGGCGCCGCCAATTACATGACGCCCGAGCTCGTGCTGAAAGCAGCGTCGCTGGTGAAGACCGGCAAGACCTATGCACTCGGCATTCCCGTCACACCCAACACGCCGGCCTATCCGCCGCGCACCTTCAAGCTCACCATCGTGCAACCCGGACAGGCCGGCAGCCCAGGCCTCGGTCCGAACAAGGCGACCTATAACGACGACATCCTGGATACGTGGGTCGGCATCGGCAGCCAGCTCGACGGCCTCGGACATCTCGGCGTCGAGCACGTCTATTACAACGGCAACAAGCTCGCCGACTTCGCCGATCCCAACGGGCTGAAAAAGCTCGGCATCGAGAAGGTGCCGCCGATGGTCACCCGCGGCGTGCTGCTCGACATGGCCGCCTATTTCAAGACCGACATCGTGAAGGAAGGCACCGCCTTCAACGTCAAGGAGATCGAGGAAGCCGCCAAGCAGCAGAACGTCGAGATCCGCCAGGGCGACGTCGTCATCTTCCACACCGGCTGGCTCAGCCTGATCGGCAAGGACGACAAGCGCTATTCGGCGGGCGAGCCCGGGCTCGGCGTCGAAGGCGCAAAATACCTGACCGGCAAGGGCGTCGTCGCAATCGGCGCCGACACCTGGGCGCTCGAGGTGCTGCCGTTCGAGTCCAAGAACGTGTTCGAGGTGCACCAGATCCTACTTGCCATGAACGGGACCTACATCCTCGAGAACATGGACACCGCTGCGCTCGCCCGGGACAAGGGATATGAATTCCTGTTCGTGCTGGGACAGCCGCGCTGGACCGGCGGCGTGCAGGCGATGATCAATCCGATCGCGATCCGCTGATCGGCAAGTCTACCCACGGGCGAGGATCGGCCTGCCGCCCGGCAGGCGCCCTCGCCCGAACTCTTCTACCGCGGCCTGAGATGCCATCGCCGCAGCGCCACCACGGCCCAGATCGCCTCGACCAGGCCGAACGGCCAGGCGCCTTGCAGGAAGCCGTAGGCCGAGCCGAGCGCACAGGACATTGCGAACAGCAGCACGAACCAATGGCTGCGATCCTCCATGGCATAGCAGACCAGCATCGCGGTGACGGCAAACAGGCCGAATAGTGTCAGCGCATCCATCGTCAGGGTTCACTCCGCGGCGCGACGCATGCTATGCGCTGATCCATGCCGGCTCTTATCCTGCCCCTGGTCGATGCTGCAACCCACTGGCCCGAACGCGGTGGGCTGGTCGGCCTCGATCTCGGCACCAAAACCATTGGGGTTGCCGTGTCCAATCCGGACCGCCGGTTAGCGACCGGGGTCGAGACCATCCAGCGCAAGGCGTTCAAGCAGGATGCCGCCCGGCTGCTCGCGATCGCGGCCGAGCGCAAGGCGGTCGGCTTCGTGCTCGGCCTGCCCATCAACATGGACGGCAGCGAGGGCCCGCGCGCGCAATCGACCCGCGCCTTCGCCCGCAATCTTGCCGGGCTGACCACGCTTCCGATCGGGCTCTGGGACGAGCGCCTCTCGACGGCTGCGGTCGAACGCGAGCTGATCGGCATGGACGTCAGCCGCGCCAAGCGCGCCGAGGTGATCGACGAGCACGCCGCGATCTTCATCCTGCAAGGCGCGCTCGACCGGCTCGCCAACCTCCGCGCAACCTCCGGACCTGGCTGATCCATGGCCGTCGTGATCGCGGCGCTGCTGCCGGTCTTCATCCTCATCGTGCTCGGCGTCGTGCTGAAGCGCAGCCTGATGCGGCTCGACACGCAATGGCACGGGCTCGAGCGGCTGACCTATTTCGTGCTGTTTCCGATGCTGCTGATCCAGACGCTGGTGAAAGCCGACCTCGGCCAGGTCCCCGTCGCCGGCGTCGGCGGGGCGCTGCTGCTGTCGGCGCTCGCGATGTCGCTGTTGTGCCTCGCGTTGCGCCCTGCCCTGTCGCGGCTCGGCATCGACGGCCCTGCCTTCTCCTCGATCTTCCAGGGCGCGACGCGCTGGCAGACCTATGTGGCGCTCTCGGTGTCCGCCAACATGTTCGGCGATGTCGGGCTGGCGCTGGCCTCCGTGGCGATGGTCGCGATCATTCCGCTGGTCAACGTGTTCAGCGTCGCCGTGCTCGCCCATTACGCTGCGCCCGAGAAGCAGTCCGCCCGCGCCATCGTCATGACCGTGATCCGCAATCCCCTGATCTGGGCCTGCGCCATCGGGCTCTTCGTCAATGTCGTGCATTTGCCGCTCCCGAAGATCTGGCACGAAGTTGCCGATGCGCTCGGCCGCTCCTCGCTCGCCATCGGCCTGCTCGTCACCGGCGCCGGCCTGCAGCTCAACGGCCTGCTCCGCCCCAGCGTAAGCGCCACGATCGGCGTGGGCTTCAAGCTGGCGCTGATGCCGGTGCTCGCGCTGGCGCTCGCCGCCTGGTTCGGCCTGTCCGGCAACAGCCTCGCGATCGTGGCGATCTGCGCGGCGGTGCCGACCTCGCCCAGCGCCTATGTGCTCGCCCGTCAGATGGGCGGCGATGCGCCGCTGCTCGCGCAGATCATCACGCTGCAAACCATTTTGGCGGCGATCACGATGCCGATCGCGATCGCGCTGGTGGCCTAGCTCCCCAGCCACATCGTCAGCACCACCGCGGTCAGGTTGTTCAGCGCGTGCAGCACGATGGTGAGCCAGAGCGAGCCCGCGCGATGGCGCATGTAGCCGAACCACAGGCCGATGGAGAAGACCTCGGCGAGGAAGTACATGTCGTATTGCAGATGCACGATTGTCCACACCAGCGACGACAGGATGATCGCGCCGGGCACGCGCAAAAAGCTCGCCGACCAGCCGCGAAATAGAAAGCCGCGTGCGAGGACCTCTTCGGACATCGGCGCTGCCACGCTGAAGGCGAACAGCAGCATCAGCGCCGCGCCCTTGTCGCGGCCGGATTTCAACAGATCGGTCATGAAGCCAGGCGTCGCCTCGCGGCCGAGGCTCCGCGACATCGTCTCCCAGGCGACCACGATCAGGATAAGCCCGACCGCACCGAACAGGAGTTGCTTCCAGGACGGCCAATGCAGCGCGAGATAGTCGACGAAGGAGGCCTTCTTGATGCGGACGGCAAGCCACACCGCGGCAAGTGTCGCCGGCAGGCCCATCGTCACCGACAGCGCGAGCGCCGCGGGCTCGCGGCCGACGTCCTGCATCGACATCAGGTCGAGGGGGTCGCCCCGGTCCCAGACCAGATAGACGATGGCCCCGATCTGCCCGACAAACATTGCAGCGAAGATGACCACGCCCCAGAGCGACGTGCCCCAGAATTTCCAGACGCGCGGCGTCGCAGGCGTCACCGTGAGCGGCGAAAGATCGGGATTGAGGGTGTCCATCAAAAGGCTTTCGTTATTGGGCGCAAACTATCTAGAGATCGTCATGCCCGGGCTTGTCCCGGGCATCCACGTTCTCAGTCCCGCGCCGCAAGACGTGGGTGGCCGGGTCAAGCCCGGCCATGACGAGTGGTTAGAGCGCGCACCGATCACGGCAGCGCCCTCTCCAGCACCGCGCGCACCTCGCCGCTCTCCAGCTCCACCGCGCCATACATGCCGGCGTGGGTGGTGCCGAGGCGCGTGGCCGCGAACAGTTCGGCATGGCGCGGCGACACGGCGTTGAGCGCGGCGGCCGCGGCAAGCAATGCCAGCTTCTCGACCGCGAGCCGCGCGACGCGCTCGCCGTCGGCGCGGCGGAAGGCCTTGCCGATGAACGCCGCCGCCTCACCCGCCCCCGGCAGACCTTTGGTCCCGGCGGCAAGCGCTTGCAGCACCGCCATCGCCGCCTCCGGCTCGCGCGACAGCGCGCGCAGCACGTCGAGGCACATCACGTTCCCCGAGCCCTCCCAGATCGCGTTGACCGGCGCCTCCCGGTAGTGCCGCGCCAAAATGCCGTCCTCGACATAGCCGTTGCCGCCGAGGCACTCCATCGCCTCGTAGAGGAAGGCGGGCGCGCTCTTGCAGGTCCAGTATTTGATCGCGGGCGTGAGTAGCCGCATATAGGCGGCCTCCGCCGCATCGTGCGGGGTGCGGTCGAAGGCGCGGCAGAGCCGCATCACCAGGGCGACGCTGGCCTCCACATGCAGCGCCATGTCCGAAAGCACCGCCTGCATCAAGGGCTGATCGGCGAGATGTTTCTGGAATACGCTGCGGTGACGGGCGTGATGCAGCGCATGCGCCAGCCCCGAGCGCATCAGGCCGGCGGAGGCGATCGCGCAATCCTGCCTCGTCAGCTGCACCATCTGGATGATGGTGCGGACGCCCTTGCCCGCCTCGCCGACCGCTTGCGCATAGGCGCCGACGAACTCGACTTCGGACGACGCATTGGAGCGGTTGCCAAGCTTGTCCTTCAGCCGCTGGAACTGGATGGCGTTGACCGACCCGTCCGGCGCAAAGCGCGGCATGAAGAAACAGGTCAGTCCCTCATCGGCCTGCGCCAGCACCAGGAACGCATCGCACATCGGCGCCGACATGAACCATTTGTGGCCGGTGATGCGATAGGCGTCCCCGTCGCGCACCGCGCGCGTCATGTTGGCGCGCACGTCGGTGCCGCCCTGCTTCTCGGTCATGCCCATGCCGAGCGTCATGCCACGCTTCTCCCACCACGGCGCGAATGTCGGATCGTAGCTCTTCGTCGCCAGCACCGGCATCACGCGGGCGAGCAGATCCGGCTGCATCGCCAGCGCGGCAACAGACGCCCGCGTCATCGTGATCGGGCAGAGATGGCCGGTCTCGACCTGCGAGGCGATGTAGAACTTTGCGGCGCGGATGACCTCAGCGGCATCGCCCGCGGGCTTGCCGTCCGCCGTCCACGTCGAATTGTGCACGCCGGCATGCGCGCTGTGCGCCATCAGCTCGTGATAGGCGGGATGAAACTCGACCTGGTCGCGGCGATTGCCTTTGGCGTCGAAGCTGCGCAGTTTCGGCGTGTTCTCGTTCGCCGCGCGCCCGCGATCGGCCATCGCGGCCGAGCCCCAGTGCTTGCCGAACTCCGACAGCTCCCGCTCCGCCGCAGCGCCGCCATTGGCCTTCACCGCCTCGACCAGCGGCCGGTCCACGGCGAACAGATCGACATCCTCGAACGGCGGCGACTGGTTGAAGACCTCGTGGGTTGCGAAGCTGGGCTGGGTCATCTTGTTTCCCCGGACCGGAATCAGTTCCGCCGCGGCTGGATCGGGAAATCATAGGCCGCCCCGCCTGCCCCCGGCAGCGAAAAATGCCACCACTCCTTCGAATAGTTCACAAAGCCTTGCTTCGCCATCGCAGCCACCAGCCGCTTGCGCCAGGCGCGCTGGTCCGGCGCGATCGACGGTGCGGAGGTGTGCCCCTTCGCATCCGTGCAATCATAGCCGGTGCCCATGTCGACGCTGCCTTCCGGCGCCCGCGCCCCGGCCGGCGCCGTGCAATCGGCATAGGCCTTCGACGGATCGTATTTGGCTGAATTGTCGGCCGTGAGGTCGACCAGGGTCAGGTCGAGCGCAGCGCCCGTGGAATGCTGCGAGCGGCTCGCGACGTAGCCGAGGCGAAACAGCTCGGTCTTGGGAGTTTTGGGATTGTAGCGACGCTCAGTGGCGGTCTCGCGGCCGTTCTGCGACCACGCGACCATGTCGAGCGAGGCCCGCCCCGGCCGGTAGCAGTCGAACATCTTCAGCGACAGGTTCTGCGCGGCGAGTTCCTGCTGGACCGCCTTCAGCCGCATCCCCACCTCCCGCTTCACCACGCATTCGCCGGCGCCGTAGCCGGCGAGCGGACGGCCGATGAAATTGTTCGAGGTGGCGTAGCGGATGTCCTGGATGATGCTGGGGTCGATGTCGCGCAGATAGACGAAGCCGCCGGGGAGCGATTGGGCGTGGGCGGACGAGGCGGTGGCGATTGTTAAAAGTGCGATCAAAATTGGTTTCACGGAGCGCTTCCAGATTCTCGGCGTCATTCCGGGGCGATGCGACAGGACCGCGAAGCGCGGCCTGGAGCATCGAACCCGGAATCTCGAGATTCCGGGTCTGGCGCTTGCGCGCCATCCCGGAATGACGATGTACCAGACTCCTCAGGGGATAACTCGCCGCCTCCCCTTTGCCCCTTGCCCCCCCAGCCATCCCCGCCTATAGCTCTCGTTTTAATGACATCGAAATCGACCTTCGTCCTCGGCCACCGGCATTTGCTGGGCATCGAGGGCCTTTCCGCTGCCGACATCACCGGCCTGCTCGACCTGTCCGAAGAATATGTCGAGCTCAACCGCCAGGTGGACAAGAAGCGTACCGTCCTGCGTGGACGGACGCAGGTGAACCTGTTCTTCGAGGCCTCCACCCGCACCCAATCCTCGTTCGAGCTCGCCGGCAAGCGCCTGGGCGCCGACGTCATGAACATGTCGGTGTCCTCCTCGTCCATGAAGAAGGGCGAGACGCTGATCGACACCGCGGTGACGCTGAACGCCATGCACCCGGATATCCTGGTGGTCCGGCACCACGCCTCCGGCGCCGTGGAACTGCTGGCGCGCAAGGTTGACGGTTCCGTGATCAATGCCGGCGACGGCGCGCACGAGCATCCGACCCAGGCGCTGCTGGATGCCCTCACCATCCGCCGCAACAAGGGCCGGATCGAGGGCCTCGTGGTGGCGATCTGCGGCGACGTGCTGCATTCGCGCGTGGCACGGTCCAACATCATCCTGCTCAACACCATGGGCGCCCGCGTTCGCGTCGTCGGCCCCTCCACGCTGCTGCCGCCCGGGCTCGAGCGGATGGGGGTCGAGGTCGCCCGCGACATGCGCGAGGGGCTCGAAGGCGCCGACATCGTCATGATGCTGCGGCTCCAGCGCGAGCGCATGAACGGCTCCTTCGTGCCCTCATCCAGCGAATACTTCCATTATTTCGGGCTCGACCAGAAGAAGCTCGCCTACGCCAAGCCGGATGCGCTCGTGATGCATCCCGGCCCCATGAACCGCGGCGTCGAGATCGACTCGGCCGTGGCCGACGGCGCCCAGTCCCTGATCCGCGAGCAGGTGGAGATGGGCGTGGCCGTGCGCATGGCCGTCCTGGAAGCGCTCGCCCGCAACCTGCCGAACGCGTGATGCTCATGTTGACCGATCGACGACCCCTCCTGCTTGCCAATGCCCGCGTCGTCGATCCCTCCAGGGATTTCGACGGTCCCGGCGACGTCCTGATCGCCGACGGCACCATCCGCGAGACCCGTCGCGGCATCGGCGCGGCCGGCGTCCCCGAGGGCACCGACATCGTCAACTGCTCCGGCAAGATCGTGGCCCCCGGCCTGATCGACATGCGCGCCTTTGTCGGCGAGCCCGGCTTCAGCCATCGCGAGACCTTTGCCTCCGCGAGCCAGGCAGCCGCAACCGGCGGCGTCACCACCATCATCTGCCAGCCCGAGACCGAGCCCGTCATCGACAATTCCGCGACCGTCGATTTCGTGATGCGCCGCGCCCGCGACACCGCAATCGTCAACATCCTGCCGATGGCGGCGCTGACCAAGGGCATGCGCGGCGAGGAGATGACCGAGTTCGGCCTCCTCAAGGCGGCCGGCGCGGTTGCCTTCAGCGACGGCGACAGGAGCGTGACCAATGCGCAGGTGATGCGCTGGGCGCTGACCTATGCGCGCGATTTCGACGCGCTGATCGTGCACCATACCGAGGATCCCAAGCTCGTCGGCGAAGGCGTGATGAACGAGGGCGAGTTCGCCACGCGACTCGGCCTGATGGGCATCCCGAACGCGGCGGAGGCCGTGATGCTGGAGCGCGACATGCGCTTGGTCGCGCTCACCGGCGGCCGCTATCACGCAGCCTCCCTCTCCTGCACCGACTCGCTCGAGATCCTGAAACGCGCCCGCGATGCCGGGCTCCCCGTCACCGCCTCGGTCTCGATCAACCACCTCGCGCTGAACGAGAACGACATCGGCCCCTACCGGACCTTCCTGAAGCTGTCGCCCCCGCTGCGCACGGAGGACGACCGCCGCGCCCTGGTCGCAGCCGTCGCCTCCGGCCTCGTCGACGTCATCATGTCCGACCACAATCCGCAGGACGTCGAGGGCAAGCGCCTGCCGTTCGCGGAAGCAGCAAGCGGTGCCATCGGGCTCGAGACCATGCTGCCGGCGGGCTTGCGGCTCGTGCACAACGGCGAATTGGAACTGAAGATGCTGATCCGGGCGATGTCGACCCGGCCGGCCGAGATTCTGGGCCTGCCCGGGGGAACCCTGCGCGCCGGCGCGCCGGCGGATGTCATCGTGATCGACCCCGACACGCCCTGGGTGGTCGATCCCGCCGATCTCAAATCGCCCTGCAAGAACACACCTTTCGACGAAGCCCGCTTTACAGGCCGCGTGGTGCGGACCATCGTCGGCGGGCGGACGGTCTTTGAGCATGTCTAGCGTGCCGGAGGTCGCCCTGCGCCGCGACAGCGTATCGGAACGGGATCATGCGTGGCGTCGCAGTTCAACATGGAGATGCGGCCGTGGGGCTTGAAGCGTTCCTGCCGGTGGCGTTCGTCATCGGCTATCTGCTCGGCTCGATCCCGTTCGGGCTGGTTCTGACCAAGCTCGCGGGCACGCAGGATCTGCGCTCGATCGGCTCCGGCAGTATCGGCGCCACCAATGTCCTGCGCACGGGACGCAAGGGCCTTGCCGCGGCAACCCTGCTGTTCGACGCGCTCAAGGGCACGGCGGCGGTCTTGATCGCCGGCTACATCGCCGGGCCCAATGCCGCCATGGTGGCCGGACTCGGCGCGTTCCTCGGCCATCTCTTTCCGGTCTGGCTCAAGTTCAGGGGCGGCAAGGGCGTCGCCGTCTATATCGGCATCCTGCTCGGCCTGTTCTGGCCCGGCGCAGTCGTGTTCTGCCTGCTCTGGCTCGCGACGGCCTTCACCACCCGCTACTCTTCGCTCTCGGCGCTGGTCGCATCCTTCATCACGCCGCTGTTCCTGTGGTGGTTCGGGCATCTCGCACTGTCTGCACTGTTCGCGGTGCTGACGCTGCTGCTGTTCTACGCGCATCGCGAGAACATCAAGCGATTGCAATCGGGCAAGGAAAGCCGGATCGGCGAGAAGGCATAGGCCGGAAAAAAGTACGGATACCGCCGCAGCGTCTCCGCATTATGTGCCAATTCCTGTTTGCAACTCTGGCCGACTCGCGGCCAGAGTGGCGAACGGGTTCCAGGCCTGTCATCCTGACGGCGGAAATGGCGTTACGCGGTTGCTCAGAATGAGCGAGAAGAGTCTCGGCGTGCATGATGACGGTGGCTTGCAGGGTGCGGCGCGCACCGCGGCAAGCCGGCTGCTTTCGGCAACGGATATCTGGTCGAGTGCACCCTCGCCGCCTCCCTCGCCCGAACCTGCTCCCGTTTCACCGCCGTCGCCGCCGCCCGATCCCGTCGTGCATATTGCGGCCCCGATCGAGGTCGTGGTCGCGACCGCCCCTGTCACGCGCGAGCGGTCGCCCTCCCGACAATGGCCGCCGCAAAAACTGTCGCTGGCCCTCCAGGGCGGCGGGACCTTTGCCGCCTTCACCTGGGGCGTGCTGGAGCGGCTCCTGGAAGAGCCCGCCATCGAGATCGACACCGTCAGCGGTGCCAGCGCGGGCGCCGTCAACGCGCTTCTGCTCGCCTGCGGCCTGGCCGAGGGCGGACGCGAGGCCGCCCGCGCCCGGCTGAACCGGTTCTGGGTCCGGCTGATGCACGAGGCCTCGTTCCGCTCGCTGATGCTGGTCGGCGGATTTTCGCCGGCGGGAAGCTCGGTGGCATTCGGGCCGACGCTGCGCTCGGGCCAGTTCGATCCGTTCGATCTCGACCCGCTGCGCCAGGCCCTGTCGCGCGACATCGATTTTGCGGCACTCCGCGGCGCGAAGTGCCCAAGGCTGCTGATCGCGGCGACACGGATCCGCGACGGGCAGCAGCGGATTTTTCGTAACGATACGATCACCGCCGATGTCGCGCTGGCCTCGACCTGCCCGCCTTTGGTTCACTGCGCCGTCGAGATCGACGGCGAGGCCTATTGGGACGGCGGCCTTGGCGGCAATCCACCGCTGCTGCAGCTGGCGCAGGAAACCACAACGTCTGACGTCCTGATCGTCCAGGTCACACCGGCGCGCGACAGCTATGTGCCGATCACGCTGGCCGCCATCGACCGCCGGCTCGACCAGATCGCGGCCAACGCCGTCCTCAATGCCGAGATCGCGGCTGTCGAGTGGGCAGCATCGCATGCCGCCGCCGAACTGCGGCTGTCCAGGATCGCGGCGGAGGATTCGGTCGACGGCCTGGCGCAGCGCTCATCGACAGACCTCGGCCGCGGCTTCATCCGCCTGCTGCACAGGAGCGGCCGCGAGGCCGCCGAGCGCTGGCTCGGGCAAGGTGCCAATGCCAACGCAGCGCCGCCTGCACCCGGCAAGCGCATCGTTTCCACCGAACCCGCGCTAGCCTGATTTCGCCAGCGCCTCCTCGAGGAACCACGCCGCCGCGAGCGCGAGCGCGTCATTGCCGAAGCGCGCGATCACCTGCACGCCGATCGGCAGGCCGCCGACCTTCAAGACCGGCACGTTGACGCAAGGATTGCCCATCAGCGTCCAGAGCCGGTTGTAGCGGGGGTCGCCGGTGGAGGCGAGCTCCTTGGCGGGCGGCGTGCCTGGCGCCGAATAGGTCAAGAGCACGTCGACGCCCTCGAACAATTCGCCAAGCTCGCGGCGGCCGCGGCGGCTGATCCGGCGCGCCTCGTCATAGTCCTTCGGCGTCAAACCGACCGTCGCGTCGAGGCTGGCGCGCAGCATCGGCGCGATCTCGTCGTGATGCTCGGAAAATTCCCAGGCGAGTGCGCGATGCGCCTCGAAATCCTGGATGACCGGGTGGATGCGCCAGGCCTCCTGCACGGACTGCGGCAAGTCGATGGTCTGAACGCTGGCGCCGGCGCGTTCAGCCGCCTTGATCGCGGCTTGCAGCCCCTCTTCGGCGGCGGGCTCGACGGCGCCGGCGAACTCCTGCCTGACCACGCCGATGCGCGGCGACCTGGCTGCGACAATGCCGGAAAATTCGCTGCGACCGGTCATCGCCGACAGTCCGCGCGCGAGATCCTCCGCACGGGCCCCGAACAGGCCGACGGTGTCGAGCGCCCACGAATAGCATTTGACGCCGACGGTCGGCAGCATCCGGAACGACGGCTTGATCGCGGCGGCGCCGCAATAGGCCGCCGGACGGATCACCGAGCCGCCGGTCTGGGTGCCCAGCGCCAGCGGAATCATGCCGGCGCCAACCGCCGCCGCCGAGCCCGAGGACGAGCCGCCCGGCGTATGGCCGAGATTGTGCGGATTGAGCGTCGGGGTCGGATCGCGCGAGGCGAACGCGGTCGTCGTGGTCTTGCCGATGATGGTGGCGCCGGCCCGCTTCAGCATCATCACGACCGGCGCGTCGCTGCGCGGCTGCCAGCCGCGATAGATCTGCGAGCCCATCTCGGTCGGCATATTGGCGGTGTCGATGATGTCCTTGATGCCGACCGCGATGCCGCGCAGCGGGCCGGAGGCTTGCGCCTTCGCGGATTTGTCGTGCCTGACGAAGGCGTGAACGTCCTTCTCTTTGGCCTCGATCGCCGCATGCGACTGGGCGATGGCGGCATCGGGCGAAAGCTCGCCCGCTTCGATGCGGCGCTGGAGATCGGCGAGTGAGATCATGGCAAGAACCCTTCTTATTGGGATCGCTTTTAGCATTGCGCCGAGGTCGCGCAAGCGCACGGAGCTGCTGCCCACGCCCTCAGGTTGTTCCATGCTGTGCGTGCAAGGAGACGCCGTGGACGCCATCAACCCAAGCGTTGAGCTGACCGAGACTGAGCGGATCGATCGCCTGCGGCTGAGAAATCGGGCCGCCAATGAGCCTAAAGCCCTCGCCGCCAATTTCTACGCCGTTTCCAAGGCTCATCCCGCCAACGTAGTTCTTCATGAAAGGTCGTCGGACCAAAGACGGATCGCGATGGCCGGTCTGATGCACGCGGTTCCAAGGAGCCTGGCTTGATCCAAATCAACGAAGCAAATGACGCAGGGCACGACGCTCTGCGGCAGGTTGCGGCTCTCTGCGCAACCTGTCCCACAATCGTCTGGTCGGCGGGCTGGAGGAATGCGCTTCTAACCGTGAAAGGACAAGTAACATGTCACGTCGAGCGATCTTCTCGTTGGCCGCGTCGGTCATCATCGGCATCGGGTGCGTTGCTATGGTTTCAACTGATGCGTTCGCATATCGCGGTGGACGCGTTGGTGTTGGCCGCGCTGGCGTCTATCACGGCGGCGTTTATCGCGGCGGTGTTTACCGTGGCGCAGCGGTACGCCGTGGAGTGGCGGTAGGCGTCGGTGCTGCTGCCGTCGGTGCCGCTGCCTACGGAGCTTACGGAGCTTATGGAACGCAGCGCTGCGGATACTATCCCTACGGACCTTGCTACTAGAAACTGTCGGAGAGCCTGCTCTCGCCGAATGCAGATCAGGGACGTACGCGGGTCAGCCTTGAGGAAGGCGGCAGCGCGCTACCCCATTCCTCCTCGCGCAAGCGCACGGAGCTGTTGCCCACGCCCTCAGGTTGTTCCATGTTACGCCTGCAAGGAGGCACCGTGGACGCCATCAATCCGAGCGTGGAGCTGAGCGAGACCGAGCGGGTCGACCGCCTGCGGCTGATCCGCTCCGACAATGTCGGGCCGCGCACCTTCCGCTCGCTGGTCGATCATTACGGCAACGCGCGCGCTGCCCTGGAGCGGCTGCCGGATCTCGCACGTCGCGGCGGCGCGGCGCGATCGGGGCGCATCTGTAGTGCGGATGAGGCAAAGGCCGAGCTCGCCGCAAGCCGCAAATTCGGCATCGCCTGGCTCGCGCCCGGCGAGGACGGCTATCCGGCGCGGCTGGCGACGCTCGACGACGCGCCGCCGCTGCTCGCCGTGCGCGGCGACACGAAAACCTTGATGCGGCCGATGATCGCGATCGTCGGCTCGCGCAACGCCTCCGGCGCCGGGCTGAAATTTGCCGGTCAGCTCGCGCGTGAGCTTGGCGAGGCCGGCTTCATCATCATCTCGGGCCTCGCCCGCGGCGTCGACCAGGCCGCGCACCGCGCCAGCGTCGAGAGCGGCACGATCGCGGTGCTCGCCGGCGGCCATGATTGCATCTATCCGCCCGAGCATGGCGATCTGCTCGCATCAATCCTCGACCAGGGCGGCTCCGCGATCTCCGAGATGCCGCTCGGCCATGAGCCGCGCGCCCGCGATTTCCCCCGCCGCAACCGGTTGATCTCGGGCGCCTCGCTCGGCGTGGTCGTGGTGGAGGCGGCGCACCGCTCGGGCTCCCTGATCACCGCGCGCATGGCCGCCGAACAGGGCCGCGAGGTGTTCGCAGTCCCCGGCTCGCCGCTCGATCCCCGCGCCGCCGGCACCAATGAACTGATCAAGCAGGGCGCAACGCTGGTCACCGAAGCCGCCGACATCGTCAACGCTGTCGCACCGATCATGGAGCGGCCGCTGATGCGCTCCGCAGGCGAGCCCGACAGCGAACCATTCGAGAGCGACCCGCAAGGACACGACCGCGATCAGATCACCAGCCTACTCGGCCCGGCGCCGATCTCGATCGACGACCTCGTGCGGATGTCCGGCGCTTCGCCCGCGATCGTGCGCACGGTGCTGCTGGAGCTCGAGCTCGCCGGCCGGCTCGAGCGTCACGGCGGCGGGCTCGTTTCTCTTCTCTAGGTGTCGTTGCGCTCGTCGAACCTTGTCCGCGCCGCCGCGATTTGCTCCTGGTGCTCCTTCGCCCATAGCCCAAGCGCCATCACCGGCTGCTGGAGCCCGCGGCCAAGATCGGTCAGCTCATAGTCCACGCGCGGCGGAATGGTCGGGAAGATGGTGCGCGTGACCAGGCCGTCGCGCTCCAGCCCGCGCAGCGTCAGGGTCAGCATGCGCTGCGAGATGCCGTTGATCATCCGCTTCAGTTCATTGAAGCGCTTGGGCCCGTCGCTCAGCATCATGATGACGAACACGCTCCATTTGTCTCCAACCCGCGCCAGGATCGAGGCGACCCCGCGGCAGTCAGCGTGGTCGCGATCCGGCATCTGGGGCGCAGGAAAATCGGTGTGTGCAGGTCTCAAGGATGTGCCCATGGCTCAAAAAAGTGCGTTCTTGCGGGGATTTGGACAGTCACTCATGTAGTGCGGGTTACAAATCTATACCATAGGTGACCCCCAATGAAACTGCTCCATATCGACTCCAGCGTGCTCGGCCCCCACTCCGTCTCCAGACAGGTTTCCGCCGCCATCGTCGACCGTCTCCGGCAGGCGACGCCGGCGCTTGACGTCGTCTACCGCGACCTGACCCAGACCCCGCTCGCCCATCTCTCCGGATCGCACCTTGCGGCCGCGCAAGGCGCGCCCGCGCCGGCCGAGCTTGGACCCGACCTTGCCGCGAGCGCGGCCGTGCTCAACGAGTTCCTCGATGCCGACATCGTGGTGCTCGGCGCGCCCATGTACAATTTCACCATTCCGAGCCAGCTCAAGGCCTGGATCGACCGAGTCCTGGTGGCGGGGAAGACCTTCAAATACGACGCCAATGGACCGCAGGGCCTGGCCTCCGGCAAGCGCGTGATCGTGGCGATCTCGCGCGGCGGCTTCTACGGCGTGGAGACGCCATACGCGGCCGGCGAACATCTCGAAACCTATTTGCGCTGGGTGTTTGGCTTCATGGGGATCACCAGCCTCGAATTCATCCCGGCCGACGGCATCCAGGTCGGCGCCGAGCATCGCGAGAAGGCGCTGGCCGGCGCGCTTCAGGCCGCCACCAACTTGCAGGCGGCGTAGCGCTCACGCCAACGACAGCCGCTGCCGCACCCCGGCGGCGGCTGACGGATCGGCCTGTCTAGAACCAGGCGCCCTGAATGCCAAGGATGACGGCGATCAGAGAGATGAACAGGCCGATACCGGAAAAAATGGCCACCCCGATGAACTCGGATGTGTCGGAGCGTTTGGCGGGAACTGCAGTACGTTCGGTGTAAATACGCGGTGCTGAAATCGATGAAAAAATGCGCGCTGCTTTCGGCATGTCGGGCTCCCTGAAATGAGTCTTATGACCCCCTGCCCGTAAAAGTGTCTTGGCAGCGCAAGCGAAGGTTCAACGCCTCACGCAAGGTTCAGAGAATTACATCTCGCCGGGTGTAAAAACCGGCCGGCGCAACCGTGCAGGCTGCGCCGACCGATTCAATTTTCATTTGAATTGATCAGCCGCGATAGATCGGCGCGCCGCTCGGCGAGGCAACCGCGCCGCCATCGACGAAGATCTCCTGGCCCTGCACGTGCGCGGAATCATCCGAGGCGAGGAACAGCACCGTTTTCGCAACGTGATCCGTCTCGCCAATGCGGCCGAGCGGCGTCGTCAGCGCGATCCGCTTCTCGAACGCCTTCTCCGCTTCGGGTGTTGCCGTCGCCGCTCCCCAGATCGGCGTGCGGATCGCGCCGGGCGCAACGACGTTGACGCGGATGCCGCGCGGCGACAGCTCCGATGCCATGATCCGCGCCATTGCCCGCACGCCGGCCTTGGCGGCGCCATAGGCCGAGTAGCCGGGAATGCCGAGCACTGAGATCACCGAACCGCTGAGGATGATCGAGGCGTTGTCGTTGAGGTAGGGCAGCGCCGACTGAACGGTGAAGAATACGCCGGTCAAATTGGTGCTGATGACCTTCTCGAAGGTCTCCAGCGTGGCCGAGCCGAGCGGCGTCCCGCCGGCGATCCCGGCATTGGCGAACACGATGTCGAACTTGCCGAATTTTTCGGCCCCCTTCTTGATCGCGGC
The DNA here is from genome assembly GCF_054049735.1 of Bradyrhizobium sp. P5_C12. Taxonomy (NCBI): domain Bacteria; kingdom Pseudomonadati; phylum Pseudomonadota; class Alphaproteobacteria; order Hyphomicrobiales; family Nitrobacteraceae; genus Bradyrhizobium; species Bradyrhizobium sp. P5_C12. The sequence continues at coordinate 18,847 of NZ_JBFULU010000041.1, read as the reverse complement.
TTCGGTCGCGGCAATGTCGGTGGCATCGGCGGCGACCGCCAGCGCGTTCGGGCCGAGTTCCTTCGCGGCAGCTTCCAGCGTCTCCCTGTTGCGCCCGGTGATCACCACCTTGGCGCCCTCGGCCACGAACAGCTTGGCCGTCGCAAGTCCAATGCCGCTATTGCCGCCGGTGATCAGGGCCGTCTTGTTCTTCAGTCTCACGCTCGCCTCCAGTGGTTGCATCATAAAACCATATTGCGATCTAGGGCATTTGGTTTTATGATGCAACCACACAAGCGCGTGATCGGCGCCGAAATCGGGCGAATGCGACAGGACCAGGACAATGGTGAAAAGAACCAGCTTCGAGGGCGATTCCTGCCCGATCGCGCGGTCGCTGGAGGCGATCGGCGACTGGTGGTCGCTGCTGATCATCCGCGAGGCGCTGTTCGGCCTGCGCCGTTTCGGCGAGTTTCAGAACAAGCTCGGCATGGCCAAGAACATCTTGTCGGTGCGGTTGCGATCACTGGTCGACCACGGCATCCTGACGACCGCCCCCGCCTCCGACGGCAGCGCCTATCAGGAATATGTGCTGACGGCGAAGGGCCGCGGCACCTTCCCGATCCTGGTGGCGCTGCGGCAATGGAGCGAGGCGTTCGACGATCACCCAGAGGAGATCGCAACCATCCTGGTCGATCGCGAGAAAGGCCGCCCGGTGAAGAAGCTCGAAATGCGCGCGGAGGACGGCCGCCTGCTCAGCCACGCGGATACGATGGTGAAGCCGCGGCGGGGCCGGAACGCAGGTCGTTCGCAACGTCTCGCTTGATGATGATGCCTGGTCCGACGCGTTTCAGCTCATGCTACCCGGCATGAAGCACCGGACTTTTGGATGACCGTCGAGGTAATGCTTCCACACCATCGTCCATCCGGCGCGATTGGGCTGCTTGACGACGGCGCCATCAGGCACATTCACCCATTCATCATCGATGCGAACGCGATAATTCACGCCGTCGGTGTCCCAATCCGGATCGGAGACGATGTACCCGTCAGCATTGGTGCAGCACTGTCCAAATTCGCTGTGCAGACTCTCGAACCACGACTTGAGAGGCGAACTGGCGTAACGGCCGTCGTCGCGCCCGAGCGCCGGCGCCGCAAGCGCGATCACGGCCGACAGCAGCACCACGCATGTGACCTTGAACATCCTTGTCTCCGCGAGTCATTCGCCGCGAGCATGCGCGCGCAGGCACGCGCCTGAACCAGGTTCAGTCCGCCGGAAAGTGGCAGTGAGATTTACGAGTTGGCCTCGAGCGCGTCGGTCAGTTCGTCGACATAGGGCTTGCTTTCGGTCAGCCCTTCGGCCGCGGCCAGCTCGAAGCCGCGTTTCCTGCCCTCCGCGAGGCCCTGCGCAATCATACGTACGACAATATCTGTTTCGTCGCTTGTTAAGCGCCTCAGGGATGTCCACGACTTCAGGATCTCGCGGGCGCGCCACAGATCCGTCCCGACGAATGGAAGCGGCTTGATCGACATCTCCGCAAACCTCCAACCTCGCGAGGACAAATCTACCACAGCCGCAATTGCTCCAGGCATGCATTTTCAAGCGCTGAAGTGGGATGTTCGCTCGGTGGACCGCATGCCAATGGCCCGTGGAAAACGAACACCGCAGCGCGGACGGCGCCAAGCGCAATGCGGCTCCATCTTGTGGCACGGCAGCGTGGATGCTGCTTCGCCCACCTCACCATTGCTCCGCCGCGCTCGCAATGACGACGTAGTGGGACTTGTACAAAATTTAGACAGCGTCAAAGATGGCTGGACACCCAAAGTGGCACCACCATGCCCCTGCTCGTCATCGTCTATTTTTCCATCACCGGCACCACCGAGAAGCTGGCGCATGCGATGGCGCGCGCGGCGGATGGCATGGCGGACGTCGCGCTCTGTCGCATCACAGGCGACGACATCGTGTCAGGCCGGTTCCAGAATGAGAGCTTACTGGAAACGATTGACGGCGCTAGCGCCGTTGCATTTGGCAGTCCCACCTACATGGGCGGGCCCGCGGCCCAATTCAAAGCTTTTGCGGACGCTTCGAGCGACAGATGGAGCAAGCAAGCCTGGGCCAACAAGATCGCAGCCGGGTTCACCACAGGCGCCTGCGCAAGTGGCGATCAACTCCACACGCTGACCTACTTTACGATCCTGGCCGCTCAGCACGGCATGCTCTGGTGCGGACTCGACATTCCCGGAGGCGAGGATCCGCGCGGCCGTAATCGTTTGGGCAGCCAGCTCGGCCTGGCGACACACCTGGTCGACGGCTCGTTGCCGCAGAGCGACCTCAGCACGGCCGAATATCTCGGCCAGCGATTGGCCAGAATGGCAAACCGTAACGGCTAACCGCACCGTCATTGCGAGCGCAGCGAAGCAATGACGAGGTCAGCGCGCTCCAATCTAACACCCGTCACCCTGAGGTGGCCGCTCCTTTAGCGGCCCTCGAAGGGCGACGGCCCGGCTGCATCAGCGGGCCGCTCATCCTTCGAGGCTCGGCTTGCGATGCATTCGCATCTCAAGCCTCACACCTCAGGATGACGGAACTGTTGGTGAGCCCCACCCTCACGACAGCTTGCGCCTGCTCCGCAGCCGCAGATGCTCATCGGCCTCCAGCTTGGTCATGCCCAAGAGATAATGCAGCACGTCGAGCTTGTGGCGCTCGGCGAGCTTGCGCAGTGCCCCGACCTGCTCGGCGATGAAGGCGACCGCTTCGTCGACGCCGCCCTCTCCCGGTTCCTCGTTGCGCGAGCCTCCCCGCGCGCCCAACGCGGCGCGCGCTCGTTTCTTTCCTGGCTTAGTCACCAGACCCCACCCCGAATCCATGCCCCGAGGGAACATTACGCTGATAGGGATCGCAACTCAAAGGTGGTATTTTGCAACTTTCTCGATATGAAACTTTTCCCATCGGAGCGCCTTTCAACACCCTTCGATTTGACAGCGAGGGTCGCACCACCCATGTTCGGGTCGAAACGGCCGATCCGAATCCTTTCGAATTCGGCCCCATATTTCCCCGTAAGTTACTGGAACTACATGAATATCGTCATTGTGGAGTCGCCGGCGAAAGCCAAGACGATCAACAAATATTTGGGCTCGTCCTATGAGGTTCTGGCCTCGTTCGGCCATGTCCGCGACCTCCCGGCGAAGAACGGTTCCGTCGATCCCGACGCCAATTTCAAGATGATCTGGGAGATCGACCCCAAGGCGGCCGGCCGGCTCAACGATATTGCCAAGTCCCTGAAAGGCGCCGACCGCCTGATTCTCGCCACCGACCCTGATCGCGAGGGCGAGGCCATCTCCTGGCACGTGCTGGAGGTGCTGAAAGAGAAGCGCGCGCTGAAGGACCACAAGATCGAGCGCGTGGTGTTCAACGCCATCACCAAGCAGGCCGTCACGGACGCCATGAAGCATCCGCGCCAGATCGACGGCGCGCTGGTCGACGCCTATATGGCGCGCCGCGCGCTGGACTATCTGGTCGGCTTCACCCTCTCCCCCGTGCTGTGGCGCAAGCTGCCGGGCGCGCGCTCGGCCGGCCGGGTGCAGTCGGTGGCGCTGCGGCTCGTCTGCGACCGCGAGCTCGAGATCGAGAAGTTCGTCGCGCGCGAATACTGGTCGCTGATCGCGACCCTGCTGACGCCGCGCGGCGACGCCTTCGAGGCGCGCCTCGTCGGTGCCGACGGCAAGAAGATCCAGCGTCTCGACATCGGCACCGGCGCGGAAGCCGAGGACTTCAAGAGGGCGCTGGAGGCGGCCGCCTACGCGGTGACCGCGGTCGATGCAAAACCGGCACGGCGCAATCCGCAGGCCCCCTTCACCACCTCGACGCTGCAGCAGGAAGCCAGCCGCAAATACGGCTTTGCGCCGGCGCACACGATGCGCATCGCGCAGCGGCTCTATGAAGGCATCGACATCGGCGGCGAGACCACCGGACTCATTACTTATATGCGTACCGACGGCGTGCAGATCGATCCGTCCGCGATCACCCAGGCGCGCAAGGTGATCGGCGAGGATTACGGCAACGCCTACGTGCCGGACGCCCCCCGCCAATACCAGGCCAAGGCCAAGAACGCCCAGGAGGCGCACGAAGCGATCCGCCCGACCGACCTGTCCCGCCGTCCCGACAGCATGAGCCGCAAGCTCGATGCCGACCAGGCCAGGCTCTATGAACTGATCTGGAAGCGCACCATCGCCAGCCAGATGGAATCCGCCGAGCTCGAACGCACCACCGTCGACATCACCGCGAAAGTCGGCGGCCGGACGCTGGAACTGCGCGCCACCGGCCAGGTCATCAAGTTCGACGGCTTCCTCGCGCTCTATCAGGAAGGCCGCGACGACGAGGAGGACGAGGACTCCCGCCGCCTGCCGGCGATGAGTTCGGGCGACGCGCTGAAGCGGCAGTCGCTCGCCGTCACCCAGCATTTCACCGAGCCGCCGCCGCGCTTCTCGGAAGCGTCGCTGGTCAAGCGCATGGAAGAGCTCGGCATCGGCCGGCCCTCGACCTACGCCTCGATCCTCCAGGTCCTGAAGGACCGCGGCTACGTCAAGCTGGAGAAGAAGCGCCTGCACGGCGAGGACAAGGGCCGCGTCGTGGTCGCGTTCCTGGAGAGCTTCTTCAGCCGCTACGTCGAATACGACTTCACCGCCAACCTGGAAGAGCAGCTCGACCGCATCTCCAACAACGAGATCTCCTGGCAGCAGGTGCTGAAGGATTTCTGGAGCGGCTTCATCGGCGCCGTGGACGAGATCAAGGATCTGCGCGTGGCGCAGGTGCTGGACGTGCTCGACGACATGCTCGGACAGCACATCTATCCGCCCCGCACCGATGGCGGCGACATCAGGCAGTGCCCGAGCTGCGGCAACGGCCGCCTCAATCTCAAGGCCGGCAAGTTCGGCGCCTTCGTCGGCTGCTCGAACTATCCGGAATGCCGCTACACCCGTCAGCTCGCCGCCGACGGCGAGGCCAGCGCCGACCGTTCGCTCGGCCAGGATCCCGAGACCGGCTTCGACGTCTGGGTCAAGGCCGGCCGGTTCGGCCCCTACATCCAGCTCGGCGAGCAGAAGGACTATGCCGAAGGCGAGAAGCCGAAGCGCGCGGGCATCCCGAAAGGCACCTCGCCCGGTGATGTCGAGCTCGAGCTCGCGCTGAAGCTGTTGTCGCTGCCGCGCGAGATCGGCAAGCATCCGGAGACCGGTCAGCCGATCACCGCCGGCCTCGGCCGCTTCGGTCCGTTCGTGAAGCACGAGAAGACCTATGCCAGCCTCGAGGCCGGCGACGAGGTCTTCGACATCGGCCTCAACCGCGCCGTGACGCTGATTGCCGAGAAGGTCGCCAAGGGCCCGAGCCGCCGTTTCGGCGCCGACCCCGGCAAGGCGATCGGCGATCATCCGACGCTCGGCACCGTCACGGTGAAGGGCGGCCGCTATGGTCCCTACGTCACCGCGGGCGGCGTCAACGCGACGATCCCCGCCGAGTTCGAAAAGGACGCGGTCACGCTGGCGCAGGCGATCGCCCTGATCGACGAGCGCGCAGCCAAGGGCGGCGGCAAGCCCAAGAAGACCACCAAGGCAGCGAAGCCGGCCAAGGCCAAAAAGGCTGCGGAGAAGGCTGCCGACGGCGATGACGCCGCGCCAAAGCCCAAGAAACCGGCCGCGAAGAAAGCCGCGGCCAAAACCAAATCCGAATCCACCAGCAAGGCGCGCGCAGCCGTGTCGTCGACGGCCAAGACGTCGCCGACCAAGGCCTCCGCCGCCAAAGCTCCGGCCAAGAAAAGTGCCGGCACGACTTAGAGGTTAAGTGAAACGCAAGCATGACCGTGGCTTTCCCGACCGGGACGCCATCGTCGCCTTCATCAAGGCAAACCACGGAAAGGTCGGGACCCGCGAGATCGCGCGCGAGTTCGGCCTGAAGAACGCCGATCGCGTCGAGCTCAAGCGCATGCTGCGCGAGCTCGCCGACGACGGCCTCGTCAAGAAAAAACGCCACACCATTTCAGAACCCGACAGCCTGCCGCCGACGCTGGTCGCCGACATCACCGGCCGCGACGCTGACGGCGAGCTGATCGCCTCCCCCACCGAATGGGACGAGGTCGAAAGCGGCGAACCGCCAAAGATCCTCATCGCCATGGCGCGCCGGCCCAAGCCCGGCACCGCGGCCGGCGTAGGCGATCGCGCCCTGCTGCGCGTCGAGCGCTCGGATGAGAGCGAAGGTCCGGCCTATCGCGGCCACATCATCAAGGTCTTCGACAAGACCAAGAGCCGCATCCTCGGCGTGTTCCGCAGCCTGCCCGAAGGCGGCGGGCGGCTCGTCCCCGTCGACAAGAAGTCCGCCGACCGCGAGCTGAACATCGCCGCGGCCGAGACGCACGGCGCGCAGGACGGCGATCTCGTCAGCGTCGACATCGTCCGCTCGCGCGCCTTTGGGCTGGCGTCAGGCCGGGTCAAGGAGAAGCTCGGCTCGGTCAAGTCGGAGAAGGCGATCAGCCTGATCGCGATCTACGCCCATGACATCCCCCTGCAATTCCGTCCCGCGGCAGAGCGTGAAGCCGAAGCGGCGGAGCCGGCGAACCTGAAGGGGCGCGAGGATTGGCGCGACGTCCCGCTCGTCACCATCGATCCGCCGGACGCGAAGGATCATGACGACGCGGTGCATGCGCAGCCGGATTCCGATCCGAACAACAAGGGCGGCTTCATCGTCGACGTCGCCATCGCCGATGTCAGCTTCTATGTGCGGCCGGGCACCGCGCTCGACCGCGATGCGCTCGATCGCGGCAACTCGGTCTATTTCCCCGACCGCGTCGTGCCGATGCTGCCCGAGCGCATCTCCAACAATCTCTGCTCGCTGGTGCCGGGCGAGCCGCGCGGCGCGCTCGCCGTGCGGATGGTGATCGGCCCGGACGGGCGCAAGCGCTCCCACACCTTCCATCGCATCCTGATGCGCTCGGCCGCCAAGCTGAACTACGCGCAGGCGCAGGCCGCGATCGATGGCCGGCCGGACGACACCACCGGCCCCCTGCTCGACCCGATCCTGAGGCCGCTCTATGCCGCCTATGCCTGCGTCAAGCGCGCCCGCGACGAGCGCGATCCGCTCAATCTCGATCTGCCCGAGCGCAAGATCCTGCTGAAGAGCGACGGCACGGTCGATCGCGTCATCGTCCCCGACAGGCTCGATGCGCACAGGCTGATCGAAGAGTTCATGATCCTCGCCAACGTTGCGGCGGCGGAGATGCTCGAGAAGAAGTCGCTGCCGCTGATCTACCGCGTGCATGACGAGCCGACCCTGGAGAAGGTCCACGCGCTCTCGGAATTTTTGAAGACGCTCGACGTCCCCTTCGCGAAATCAGGCGCGCTGCGCCCGGCCCTGTTCAACCGCGTGCTGGCACAGCTCGAAGGCCACGACCACTTCCCGCTGGTGAGCGAGGTCGTGCTGCGCGCCCAGGCGCAGGCGGAATATTCCGCCGAGAATTACGGTCATTTCGGCCTGAACCTGCGCCGCTACGCGCATTTCACCTCGCCGATCCGCCGCTATGCCGACCTCGTCGTGCACCGCGCGCTGGTCCGCGCGCTCGGCCTTGGCGAAGGCGCGCTGCCCGACAGCGAGACGCCGGAAAGCCTCGGTGAGGTCGCGGCCCACATCTCGGTGACCGAGCGGCGCGCGATGAAGGCGGAGCGCGAAACCGTCGACCGGCTGATCGCCCACCATCTCGCCGACCGCATCGGCGCGACCTTCCAGGGCCGCGTCTCCGGCGTCACGCGCGCCGGCCTGTTCGTCAAGCTCGCCGAGACCGGCGCGGACGGCCTGATCCCGATCCGATCCCTTGGCACGGAATATTTCAACTATGACGAGGGCCGCCACGCTTTGGTCGGCACGCGCAGCGGCACCATGCATCAGCTGGGTGACGTCGTCGACGTCCGTCTGATCGAAGCAGCTCCCATCGCCGGTGCGTTGCGCTTCGAGCTGCTGTCGTCGTCCGGCGAGACCGCGCCGCGCGACCGCAGGCAACCGGGTCCGCAACGCCGCCCCTCGTTCAAGGCGCATCCCGGACGCAGTCCGGCGAAGAAGCATAAGCCGGCGAAACAGAAAAAGCCCGGCAAGGGCAAGAAGGCCAAGGGGAAGAATAAGGGCCAAAAGGGCAAGGCCTGGTAGCGATGAGCACGGCTCCAAAAATCTGGACGCGCGAGACCGGTCTTATCGAGAAGCGCGACGTCTGGGCTGCGATGAAGCGCGGCTTTCGCGGCCGCTGCCCACGCTGCGGCGAGGGAAAACTGTTCCGCGCCTTCCTGAAGACGGCGGACAATTGCGCGGTCTGCGGCCTCGATTTCACGCCGCATCGCGCCGACGATCTGCCCGCCTATCTCGTGATCGTCATCGTCGGCCACATCGTGGTGCCGACCATCCTCTGGATCGAGACCAATTACACCACGCCGGTCTGGCTCAGCTTTGCGGCCTATTTGCCCTTCACCTTCGTCGCCTCACTCGCGCTGTTGCAGCCGGTCAAGGGCGCCGTGGTCGGATTGCAATGGGCCCTGCGCATGCACGGCTTTGACGACAACCCTCCGGATGGTATTCCGCCGGTGTAAGCAGAATAAGCAAGAAGCGATTTGGGTGAGGACATGACGGATACGTCGCAGGCAGGTGAGAAGGCCAAGATCCACGAGGGCAAGGAAGCCGACCACCATCCCTATTTCCGCCCGAAGGATGCCGCGACACTGATCCTGGTCGATCGCAGCAGCGCCGTTCCAAAGGTCCTGGTCGGCAAGCGCCACGACAAGGTGGTGTTCATGCCCGGAAAGTTCGTCTTCCCCGGTGGCCGTGTCGACAAGGACGACTATCGGGTCCCCTGTGCTGCGCCGATTACCGCCGAGCTGGAAGCCAATCTCGCCAAGGGCAGCCCGAAGACACCGGCCTCGCGTGCGAAGTCGCTCGCCATTGCCGCGATCCGCGAGGCCTGCGAGGAGACCGGCCTCTGCCTCGGGCGCAAGGCCGAGGGGAAAGCGCCCAGGCTCGACGGCGCCTGGAAGCCGTTTGCCGATGCCGGCCTGCTGCCCGATCCCTCCAGCCTGTTCCTGATCGCGCGCGCCATCACCCCGCCCGGCCGCGTCAAGCGGTTCGACACGCGCTTCTTCACCGCGGATGCCTCCGCGATCACCCACCGCGTCGACGGCGTGATCCATGCCGACGCCGAGCTCGTCGAGCTGGTCTGGGTCGAGCTCGGCTCAAAGCCGCTCGCCGATCTGCATCCGATGACGCGCAACGTGCTCAACGAGCTCGACACGCGTCTTGCCACCGGCCCGCTCCGCCACGACGCGCCGGTGCCGTTCTTCCATTTCTACGGCGGCAAGATGCAGAAGGATATTTTGAGCTGATCCGGCCGCCGATTTCTCCAGGCCTGCTCACGCGATCTGCAAACTCAACGCTGCACCTCTGAAGGCGCGGTCTTCGCCGCCGCCTTGTCCGTGGCCGATCGCCCAATGCCGGGGCCAAACAAGCTGCTCCAACCCTCGCGACGACGCAGAGGTGAAGGACGACCAGCGCGGGGAGCCGTGATGGCGGTAGAGAAGACCGCCGGGGCCCATATCCGGATAGATCGTGACGTGAATATCGAAGCCGTCGCCCGCCGGAAGATCAGGTCCAAACCAATAGGATGGACTGCGCCCCGGCTCACGACCGACGATGGCCGTCAGCGTTTGCTTCGGTCCACGAAGCCCAAGCCAGAACGGCGCGATCGAACCAGGCGCGAAAGCCGTGAAGATCGTCTGGGCTGATGCGACATCGGTCGCGGCGCTTTGCCCCACCAGTCTCATCTCGATCCTCTGTCCGCTCTCCACAAATCCGCTGAACGGCGCTTCGACATTTCCGAGCGGCAGCTCCCTCCACCGGGCGGGATCAGGATCGGGCAGCGGCCATTCCGTCCTCTCCCTGACGACGCCGTCGATATCGAGCACCTGATAACGCAGGCCGTTCTCGTCGAGCGCGGCTTGAACGCAATGCAGATACTCGACGCCTTCCGGCATCCTGTGAGCCGTTCCCGCACCCGCGGTGCAGATCTGCAGGACGCCGCGATGCGCCTGTACGTCGAAGGCGAGGATGTGGCTGCACAAATAGGCAAGCACGTTTTCGTTCACCAGGATGTCCCAGAACGGGCGGGAATATTCGTGGCCGATCTCGCGCTGATACGTCCCCGTAAAGCCGTTGATGGGAAACACCGGGTGATGGCCGAGGACGAGCTTGTATCGGGCGTCGCCATGCTCTCTGAGCGTTGCTTCCAGCCACGCGAGCTCGACATGGCCCTCACCTCCAAGGCCGCTCCAGAGCGTGTTGACGAACACCATCAGAAGGTCGCCGCGCCGCACGAAGTAGGAGAGACCAGCCTGCCCCGGCGGCCCATTGTTCGGCAGGTCAAGCGCCGCGCGAAACGCCGCCTCGCTCATCGCGTCATAGGTCGTATGATTGCCGGTCGTGTGCCAGATCGGGGTGGCCACACGGTCGAGCCATGCCATTTCCGTGTCCAGCCAATGTCGCCACTGCGCGCGCAGAGCGTCCGGATCCGGTGTCAGTCCGATGACTTCATCGCCTGGAAAGAGAATGAATTCAGGCTGCGGTCTCAGGCGTTGAACGACTGCGTTGACCGAGGCGAAGGTCTTCTCGTGCAGTGCGCCCGGAACGCCTGAACAGGAGTCGCCATACAAGAGAAATTGGTGACCCTTGCCGCGCGGCAGAATCGCGGGAATGGAATTATTCGCAGAGTTCATGGCCATCCATTGCGGTGAGCGGCGTTAAGGATGGCAATTTCCGACGTGGGTAGCAACAGGCCGTGGCTGGGCCTTTACACGGTCCGTGGCGCCACCGGCGGTTCCTGCAGGTCAGGATCGTCCGGCTCGGTACCGACATAGTCGCGCGCGGACAGATTGAGGATGCGGCCGATTTCATTCGCCAACTTGTCCGCCTCATCCCGCTTCGTGAAGCTCATCAGGGTAATCGGCTCGGTGCCCTTGCCGCCGCAGAGATTGACGTCATAGGCGGTCAGCTCCGGATCATAGTCCTCGGTGACGCTGATGAAGTGATAGTCGGCGAGATTGTGCGCCGAGCGAACGTTCAGCGGGCCGAACTGCCTGGTGACGACGATCTGGCGCAGCGTCTCGTTGAGCACGACGAAATAGCGAAAGGTGAGCAGGATCAGGCCGGGGATGCCGACGAGCAGCCCGAGGCCCGTGAACACCAGCACCGGCACGAGATCGTCGGCGAGCCGGCCGAATCCGGAAAAATCCTGACGCAGGCCGAGGGCGACGTTCCACAGCAGATAACCGCTTGCCGCCAGCAGTGGCAACGACAGCAGCCGGCCGATCCAGGGCATGGGACGGTCGATGCGGACCATGCCGCCATCCACTGTCATCGCGCCTGCCATTGAACTCTCCCCACGGGGTCATGGCTTGGTCGGAGCGAGCGGCGAATTGGTTCGAGGGCCCACCCCCTCTCCGTCATTCMGGGGCGCGCCACTTGGCGCGAGCCCGGACGCGGCGCCCCGGAATGACGCGAATGTGCTGAGGACGCATCGAAAAACGAAAAAATGTTCCTCCCCTCCCCCAATGGCAGAGTTCCTCCGCGTCCCTATGTCTTTCTCCAACGACACCAGAACGGATTTAGGGCGCGATGGCACAACGGCAACTCAAGCTTGGCGCGTTCATGCGCCCGATCAGCATCCACACCGGCGCCTGGCGCTATCCCGGGGCCTGGCCCGACGCCAATTTCAATTTCGGCCACATCAAGCAGCTGATCCAGAAGCTGGAGGCCGGCAGGTTCGACGCCTTCTTCATGGCCGACCACCTCGCCGTGCTGAACATGCCGGTCAATGCGCTCAAGCGCAGCCACACGGTGACCTCGTTCGAGCCGTTCACGCTGTTGTCGGCGCTCTCCGCGGTCACCGAGCGGATCGGCCTGATCGCGACGGGCTCGACCACTTTTGACGAGCCCTATCATGTGGCGCGCCGCTTTGCCTCGCTCGACCATCTCAGCGGCGGCCGCGCGGGGTGGAATATCGTCACCACCTCGAACCCGGACGCGGCGCTGAATTTCGGCCTCGACGACCACATGGAGCACGCCGAGCGCTATAAGCGCGCCCGCGAGTTCTACGACGTCGTCACCGGCCTGTGGGACTCCTTCGCCGACGACGCCTTCGTGCGCGATGTCGAAGACGGCCTGTTCTTCGAGCCGTCGAAGATGCATGTGCTCGACCACAACGGCAAATATCTGAAGGTGCGCGGCCCTCTCAACATCGCCCGCCCCGTGCAGGGCTGGCCAGTGATCGTGCAGGCCGGCGCCTCCGAGGACGGCAGGCAGCTCGCGGCCGAGACCGCGGAGGCCGTCTTCACCGGCGGCGGCAGTCTTGCCGACAGCCAGAAACTCTATGCCGACATCAAGGGCCGCGTGGAGAAGGTCGGCCGCGATCCCGAGCACCTCAAGATCCTGCCCGGCGCCTTCGTCGTGGTCGGCGACAGCGTCGACGAGGCCAGGGAGAAGCGCGCGCTGCTCGACAGCCGCGTGCATTACGACAGCGCCATCGCCTCGCTGTCCGTCATTCTCGGCACGGACGCGTCGGGCTTCGATCCGGACGGGCCGCTCCCGGAGATCCCCGAGACCAACGCCAGCAAGAGCGGCCGCCAGCGCATGGTCGATCTCGCCGCGCGCGACAAGCTCACCGTGCGCCAGCTCGCCCAGCGCGTCGGCGGCTATGGCGGACTGTCCTTCGTCGGCACGGCCAAGACCATTGCCGACCAGATGGAGGAATGGCTGGTCGGCCGCGGCTCGGACGGCTTCAACATCATGTTCCCGTTCCTGCCGGCCGGCCTCGACGATTTCGTCGACAAGGTGGTCCCGGAGCTCCAGCGCCGCGGGATTTTCCGCAAAGAGTATGAAGGGGCCACTTTGAGGGAGAATCTGGGCCTGCCGCGGCCGAAAAACCGGTTCTTCGAGGCCTGATCGGGCCGATTTGAGTGGTTTTTCAGCCCTAAAACCTTGACATCAGGCGGTTTCTGGCTAGGTTGCCGGCCAACGCGGGCCGTTTGGCCGGCTCCAGATTCCCCAATTTTCTGAGGTTCAGAACATGGCCAAAGCGGTCACCATCAAGGTCAAGCTCGTGTCCTCGGCTGACACCGGCTTCTACTACGTCGCCAAGAAGAATTCGCGCACCATGACCGACAAGCTGGTCAAGAAGAAGTACGATCCGGTCGCGCGCAAGCATGTCGAATTCCGCGAAGCCAAGATCAAGTAAGATCGCGGATACGTTACGGACTTTGACGGGGCCTCACGGCCCCGTTTTTATTTTGTCTTTCGTGTCCGGGACGCGCTGCTGCGCTCTTGCGCTGCTGCGCAAAACCGGGCCCCAGAAAGCAACACAGCACGACGCAGAGACATGGGCCCCGGCTCTGCAGCGCACCGCTCAAGAAGCGCTGCACTGCGACCGGGGCACGAGGCTGAGCCAGGCGTGTGTGCATCTCGAATTGTCGCGTCCGCTATGCGCGCAGAAGACGACGTTGAAGTCGGACGGCTCGATGTCAGCGGTGGGGCCATAAGCGGAAGTCTCGCCTTATGCCAACCGCGCCAGGGGGTACCAAAACGACAACATGACGAGCTTGTGCCAGATTTTGCCGCCGGCTTATCCTTCCCAGGTCCGTAGTATCTTCAATCCGGTCGTGAACGCAGGGCGACTGCATTCACGCGTAGCATGCTGACAAGCGAAGACGAGAGCGAAGCGCGCCTACCGTCACTTGATCTCCCACGCCGTGTTATGCGGGATATCCATCGCGGTATAGCCACCTGGGCCAGCGAGGGCCGGCATCGCTATGCATGCAAATGGCTCGGTCCCAGTTATGCCTTTGTACTTGCCGGTACCGCCGGTGACGATATGCGTGCCGCACTTCATTTCTGGCTGCGACTTGTCGACGTCGCGAGTATCAAACGTCGAGAAAATTTTGTCACCGTCGCTGTCAGCCAGCACGCAAGCTCCGTCAATGTATTTCTTATCGCCTGATGCAACGCTCAGCGCCGCGCAATGTGCCGACATCTTGTCGAACATCTTTTCCCCCTTCATGTTTTGCGTAGTCCCGACAGCTTCCAGGTTGGTGGCGGTGCCAAGACCGGGGATGTCAATGCTCATGATCGGGCGGAAGATGAAATGTGTCACATAGGGCGTTGTCCCCTTCTTTTCCGATGTTTGTGCCCCAGCCGCTCCAGGCACAAGGGCCGCGAGGACTGCGCACACAAGAGCCGTTTCCACTGTTGAGAGTAGGCTTATTTTGAAGCGGGTCATTGGCACCTCCTACCGAGCGGCAGTCTTCAAGCCGCGACGGCCGCTTTTTGCGGAGGCTACTACATGCGTGACACGCGCACAGTTCCGCCCCTTTCCTGTTGCCAGGCAAGAGCGCAGCTTACTTTCTTAGCGAGATGGCCTCGGCCATGGCTGTACATCGTACTGAACGCATGAGCAGCTGGCTTGAGCAAAGAAACATATCGCACAAAGAGTCCGTAAGAAACACCACACCACCGAGGTATTGGTTCCAAAATACCTCCGCAGCATGTGACAGAGACGCGCAGGCTGAATGACCGCTTTGGGTCAAAATGCGAAGAACTCAACCTGAGCAAATTTGGTCTGCCATGCCTCGGTGAGCGGACCTCGGTGAGGTGCGCCGCCACTTCGGTGATGGGGGCCACAAGCGGTCGCTCGGGCCTTGCGGTTATTCGCCAGGTTGGCCAACATAGGCCGCCTGGGAACGTGGATTGTTTGGCCTTCTTAAGTCGCGGCATTAGGGGAAAGTCATGTCGGCCCCTGAACATTGGCAGATGGACGCGAGCGCCCCGGAGCTATACGAGCGCTATCTCGTCCCAGCCATCACTTCCATATGGGCTAGTGATCTCCTCGACCGCATCTCGCCGAGCGGAGGAGAAAGCGTGCTCGACATCGCCTGCGGAACCGGCGTGGTAGCTCGCCTAGCGAGGCAGCGGGGGCACACGGGGCGGCTGGTCGGCATAGACGTCAATAACGCGATGCTCGCAATTGCGCGAGAGAACTCTTCAGAAGTCGAGTGGATCGAGGGTAGCGCGCTCGACCTACCGTTCGATGCAGACAGTTTTGACGTAGTGCTCTGCCAACTCGGGTTGCAATTCTTCCCAGATCGGGCGCTGGCGCTAAAAGAAATGGTGCGCGTGCTCAAGCCCGGAGGCCGCGCTGGGATGAGTGTCTACAGCGCAATCGAGAGAACGCCAGCGGCGCATGCTTTCGTTCAGAGCCTCGAGAAATATCTAGGAAAAGCGGCCTCACGGACCAAACGGTCAGAGCATCTCTCTTGCGATGAGCACGAGGTCGGCGCTTGGGCGAAGCAGGCCGGCTTCGACGTCGTTGATGTGGTCGCCGTCACAAAGCAGATCACGTTCCCCTCGATCTTGGACTATGTCCGCTTTCAGCTTACAGCGACGCCGATGGCTGCGCTGTTGAAGGATAAAGGTGCGTCTGAGCGGGAGCGCATGATCATGTCGATTGCCGATGACGCCGCCTCCCGCCTCGACCTTTCGATGTTGGCGGGTGGCAAGTTGACCTTTCCGCAGCAATCGTTCGTGGTAGCGGCTTCACTCCACTGACGACCGCTTGGGGTCAATCGCGTCACTTTGGCCGGTGCCCTTTCTCTTCCGGCCTACCCCTGTGAACGGCCATTGTCGGACCGCCCCGGCATGTCTCAAACGGGCCAAAGTCAGACATGACAACGGCTTTAGGCGAGCAGTCCGCGTCCTTCATGCCTGCCATGTCGACGGCGAGTCATCGGCGGATATTGTCTCAACCCTCGGTTGCCCAATTCGGAATGTATGTTACCGTGCACTTGCCGGAACGGGATTTCCGTCCCGGATTTGGGAAGGACATGGTCATGAGATTGTCGTCAAGCCTTGTCGTGCCTTCAGCCCTCGCCGTCCTGTCAACTGCCGTGCTGTGCGGCCCGGCAGCGTCGCAAATCCCAACAGGCTCCGCCGCCACGCTTTCGCCCGTCACCGTCGACGCGCCGAAGCAGGTGGCAAGGCCACCTGCGCCGCAGCGGGCGGCAAACACCGGAGCCTCCTCGCGCCGGACTGCGTCAACCGCTCAAACGTCATCGTCAACCGCACGGACGCCTTCGTATGCGCCGGGTTCAGTGATGGGGAGAATTGCCAGCCTGGAGAAAGTCGCCAGCAGCTGCAACGGTGGCTGTGCATCAAGCTTTCCGCACGGCAAGGAGCCCTGGATTGGATGCAGCGAGTCGGGCGGCAATATAAATTATGGACCTTTCTCGCCAACGTGCCGAGACACCATCACCCATACATCCTACGAGAATTGCGTCGAGACGAAGGTGTTCCTGGGCGAGAATCGAAACAGAGCCCACTGGTTTTGCAGCAGCCTGGCCGCAGGCAACAGGTTTAAGGTCGCAGAACTCAAGCGGTCAGGACGTCGCTAATCCCCGTTCCAGTTGATATCGGCCAACGCTTGCCGCAGACCGCCGAGCTTCGCCCGCCGGTCGCTGCAAGCACCTCGAATTCCGCGAAGCCAAGATCAAGCGAGATCGCGGGATACGCTGAAGAACTTTGACGGGGCCCTCGAGGCCCCGTTTCTATTTGATCCGTCATCCCCGCGCGACGGCGAAGCCGTCGTCGCTGGAGGTGCGAACAGCGCGGTGCATTTGCACTGCGCTGAGAGCCTCGAAGGATGAAACGGCCCCGCTGCATCGGCCGGGCCGTCGCCCTTCGAGGGCCGCTGAAGAAGCGGCCACCTCAGGGTGACGGGAAAAGTTTGCGACTCGCGGCAGTCAGGCCGTCCGCAACACCGGTGGCTGCGACGGCCGGATCAGCGCGAACGCGACCTGGATGATGCCGCCGGCGAGGCCGAGCGCAACCCCAATGCGCCACGCCATGGTGTACGATCCGAGTGCGTCGTAGATCACCCCGCCGCCGTAGGCGCCGAGGAAGCTGCCGACCTGGTGGCTCATGAAGGCGAGGCCCTGGATCATGGCCTGCCAGCGCAGGCCGAACATCTCGGCGACGGCGCCCGCCACCAGCGGCCCTACTCCCATCCACAGGAAGCCCATGATCGCGCCGAACAGCAGCGTCGAGAATGGCGTCGCCGGCAGCATGAAGTACCAGGCGAGCGCGAGCGAGCGCAGGATGTAGATGCCCCCTAACAGCGCCAGCTTGTTCCAGCGCTGGCCGGCCCAGCCGAAGAACAGCGAGCCCAGCACGTTGAAGCCGCCGATCATGCCGAGCGTCTGCGCGCTCAGCATCGGGTCGAGGCCGCAGATGGCGAGGTAGGACGGCAGGTGCGTGGTGAGGAACACCAGCTGCATGCCGCAGACGAGATAGGCGCAGGTCATCACCACGAAGGACGCGTTGCCGAACGCCGTCTTCGCCGCGATCGCGGCGGTGGCATCGCCGATGTCGTCGGCCGAAGGCTTCGGCAGCGGAATCTGGTCGACGCGGCCGGCATACCAGGCGGCGGGGATCATCAGCACCGACATCACCACGAAGCCGGCGAGCCCGACGCGCCAGCCAAAACCCTCGTTGAGCATCTGCCCGAGCGGCGCCGACAGCAGCGCGCCGAGCGAGCCGGCGCCGGAGACGATGCCGAGCACGGTCGAGCGCACGGTCTCGGGCACCGCGCGCGCCGCCACCGACATCGCGATCGCGGCCGCGGTGCAGGCCAGCGACGTCCCGATCAGCACGCCGGCGCCGATCATGATGCTGACAAGTCCGTTCGCGGTCGCCATCAGCGCCAGGCCCACGATGTACATCAGCGCGCCGACGATCATGATAGGACGGAAGCCGTAGCGCACGGTCATCGCGCCGGCGAGCGGCTGGAGAAAGCCCCAGGCGAGGTTCTGCACGGCCAGCGCCAGCGTGAAATCAGACACCGAGATGTGAATGTCGTGGGTCAGCGGTTGGAGGAAGATGCCGAGCGACTGTCGCAGCCCCATGCTCAGCGTGAGCATGATGGAGGCACCGATCAGGATGGGAAGCGTCGGACGCAGGACCTGCAACAGGGGCATTTTTCTTCTCCCTCGTGGGCACGGCACGCGCGCCGGCGTCTGCGATTCACGTTGATTTTGGTTACACAGACCTGTGTAACTAGGCTATAGAAGGACTGCACTGTCAAGCGAAGAGGATGTTTGCGGTCGCATGGCTCCCCCGACCAGACCACAGACGATGAAGGAGCGGATCCTCGAGACCGCCGACAAGCTGTTCTATCTGCAAGGCATTCGCGCCATCGGCGTCGATACCATCGCAGCCGAGATCGGCATCTCCAAGCGCACGCTCTACAACCACTTCCCGTCCAAGGACGCGCTGATCGCGGCCTATCTGGCGCGCCGCTTCGTGCAGCCGCGCGCCTCCGACAAACCGCCGGCCGAGCAGATCCTCGCCACCTTCGATTCGCTGGAGCGGCGTTTTGCTGCGAAAGATTTTCGCGGCTGCCCGTTCGTGAACGCGGTCGCCGAGCTCGGGCCAAAGGACCGCGCGGTGAAGAAGATCGCGATCGCCTTCAAGGAAAGCCGCCGCGTCTGGTTTCGCGACCGCCTGAACGAGCTCGGCGTGACCGATGCCGAGGCGCTAGCAACGCAGCTCGTGCTGCTGGTCGACGGCTCCATCGCGCAGGACCTCGTCCGCGACGACCCCGCCATGGCGCGCGCGGCGAAGGAAGCAGCGAAGGTGCTGTTGCGGAACGCCGGGGTGGATGTGGGGGATGGTGCGGTGAAGCCGGTGACGCAAGACAAGCGCAAGCCACACTAACCGATGTCGTCCCGGCGAAGGCCGGGACCCATAACCACGAAA
>NZ_JBFULU010000040.1:0-70673 GCF_054049735.1 Bradyrhizobium sp. P5_C12 | reverse complement strand
AAGTTGCCGTTGCTGTCCGTGCTCCAGATCGAGAAATGTCCGTCCGGTGCGTACTTCCAGGCGACATCATAGCCGCCGCCCGACACCTGCTCGGCGCCAACCACAGACCATGATCCCCAATTGGCGGCGATCACCGGACTGCCCAGATACTTCAGCACGGGCCCGGTGCCCGTGCTGATGCTGTTCAGGTGATAATTGCCACCGGACAGCACCAGGCTGGTCGATCCGGCCGACTCGATCGTGACGTCGCTGGTCACAGCGACCGGAAGACCGATCGTGCCGTCGCCGTTGAGATCCTGATGGAATGTCGTCTCCAGCGCCCTCAGCGACGGGTCGGTGGCTGACACCTCCGGCGCAGCGGCGAGCGTGGCCACAAAGTTGCCGTTGCTGTCCGTGCTCCAGATCGAGAAATGTCCGTCCGGTGCGTACTTCCAGGCGACATCATAGCCGCCGCCCGACACCTGCTCGGCGCCAACCACAGACCATGATCCCCAATTGGCGGCGATCACCGGACTGCCCGCATACTTCAGCACGGGCCCGGTGCCCGTGCTGATGCTGTTGAGGTGGTAATTGCCACCAGACAGGACCAGGCTGGTCGATCCGAACGTCTCGATCGTGCTCGGCAGGAAGCTGGAGCCCGCGGCCGTGCCATCGGCAAACCGAAAATACTCGACGCCGGTGACGGTATCGGTGCCGTCAGGTGAGCCGCTGCGCTGGTCGATCAGCGTGAAGGTCTGCGTCGAGGCGTTGTAGGAGATCGCGTAGCTGCCCTGGCCGCCCGAATACACCGCGGTGTCGGTGCCCGAGCCGCCGATGATGGTGTCGTTGCCGCCGCCGCCGGTGATCGTGTCATTGCCGGTGCCGCCGTTCAGCGTGTTGGCGATGGCATTGCCGATAATCGTATCGTTGCCGCTGCCGCCGATGGCGTTGTCGATGTAGGAGCGCGCGTCATTGTTGTAGAGATAGGCGTTGTAGACGTTGCCCGACGCGTAATGGCTGCTTCCGAGATTGGCCAGTTGAACCGACGAGAACACCGACGACGCGCCGGGATTGAGGTTGATGCTCAGGTTCGTCGTGTAGTTCGACAGGTCGTAGGTATCGACGCCGCCGCCGTCCCAGATCGTCTCGAAGATGCGGTTGGCCGAGCCGCCGGCACCGCCATTGTCGGCCGGCTGGCCGACGCCGTTGATGAACTCCTGCCCGGTGGTCGGGCTCCAGGTATAGACGGTGGTCCCGCTCTGGGTCGTGAAGTTCGCGCCGTACATCGTCTGCAGCGCGAGGATATCGTTGGCCATGTAGGTTTGCGGATAACCGTAGGCCTCGTTGGTGTAGCCGGTCAGCGGACCGCCGACATAGCTGCGATAGCTCATGACGGTGTATTCGCTGTCGTCATGCGCGCTCGGCACCGCGACGTTGGCGACGCCGCCGGTTTCCTGGCTGTGCTTGAGACCGAGGGCGTGTCCGAGCTCGTGCAGCGCGGTCGTGAAATAGTAATTGCCGAGCGCGGCCAGCGAATAGTTGTAGGCGGTTCCGAACCAGACGTCGCCGCCGGACGCGTAGTTGCCGGGGTAATAGGCGTAGGAGGTCGGATTGGCCGCCGGCGACTGCGCGACCATGATGTCGGCGCCGTTCGTCCCGGCGTATTGGATGTCGGCGTTGGTGTAGCCGAGGATCAGTCCGATCGAGTAATTGATCGCCGCCTGCATCTGGCTTGGCGCCGAGGCAAAACCCGGCGTCGTCGGCTCACCGTCGCCGCCGCTGTAGGGATTGGCGTAGTCACTGGGCGAGTCCGGAAAGCTGTAAGTGATCGTGCCGGACCATTTGACGCCCGAGAGCATGCCGTCGATATCTGCGTTGTTGGTCCTACTGACCGTGACGGCGGTAGCCAAGGCAATCTCCGAAGCAGCAAGCCCCGTTCGATTCGGGGCGCGGAGAGCAGACTCTAGCTTGAGAGCTAAACGTTTGGTTTAATTTTGGCGACCCGGCCCGGACTCCTTCCGTAAGGCCGTGTTAGCCATCAAATTCGTAGTCGTACGGGCCAGGACGGGGATACCGGTTCCGGCCACCCGCGCGATTTGCAAGGGAAACCATGAAACTGGGTCCACTCTCGGCCGGCCTGCTCGGCGCCCTGGTGGCGCTCGCCGGGCCGGATCATCGCCCTTTCGGAGGACTGCCTGTCATGGTCGGGAAGGCCAACGCGGACGACAACGGCAACGCGGTACGCGCGCCCACGGTTCCACCCGCCCGCGATCCTTCGGCGGCGGTCGCCGAGGAATACGAGGCCGCCCGTCAGCAGGGCACGCGGGAGGCATTCGAGCTCTTCATCGCGCGCCACGGCGACGATCCCCTGGCCGAGAAGGCGCGTGCCGAACTGAAGCGCCTGTCGCGCTGATCGGTCACGCATCGCAGCAAGCCGCAGGCCAGACCCCGTCAGGCACTGCATTTTGACAGGCGGCATCCGCGTCGGCTCAGTCTTGCCGCGTGATGTTTCGGCTCTATGGTGGGCACGTCATCTGTCCCCGGAGCCCTTCAAAGATGCCCTTTCCGCATGCCTCGGAAGCCCTGTCGCGCTTCACCGTGCTCGATCTGACCCGGGTCCGCTCCGGGCCCACCTGCGTGCGGCAGCTCGCGGACTGGGGCGCCAATGTCATCAAGATCGACGCGCTGACCGAGGACACCGGCGGCGAGCAGCCGGGGGGCCCGCGGCAGGGGTCCGATTTCCAGAATTTGCATCGCAACAAGCGGGCCATGACGCTCAACCTGAAAGACGAGCGCGGGCTTGCCGTGTTCAAGCGCCTCGCCGCCAAGGCCGACGTGGTGGTCGAGAATTTCCGGCCCGACGTGAAGAAGAAGCTCGGCATCGACTATGAGAGCCTGCGCGAGATCAACCCGCGCATCGTCTATGGCAGCATCTCCGGTTTCGGCCAGGACGGGCCCTATCATAAGCGGCCGGGCTTCGATCAGATCGCGCAGGGGATGGGCGGGCTGATGTCGATCACCGGCGCGCCGGGCGAAGGCCCGATGCGGGTCGGCATTCCGGTCGCCGACCTCACGGCGGGCCTGTTCTGCGCCATGGGCATCCTCACCGCGCTCCTGGAGCGCGAGGTCTCGGGCAAAGGCCAGTGGGTGCAGACCTCGCTGCTGCAGGCGCAGATCTTCATGCTCGACTTCCAGGCCGCGCGCTGGCTGATGGAGAAGGAGGTCGCCAGGCAGGCCGGCAACAACCACCCGACCAGCATTCCGACCGGCGTGTTCAAGACCTCGGACGGCTACATCAACATCGCCACCACCGGCGGACGGATCTGGGAGCGTTGCGCGCAGGCGATCGGCGCGCCGGAGCTCTACAGCCATCCCGACTACGCGACGGCGCCTAGCCGCTCCAAGAACCGCGACGCGCTCAACGCCGAGATCGAGCAGCGCACGGTGACGAAATCAACCGAGACCTGGGTCAGGGAGTTCAACGAGGCCGGCGTGCCCTGCGGACCGATCTACGCTATCGACCAGATGTTCGAGGACGCGCAGGTCAGGCATCTCGGCATCGCGCAGGACGTGCCGAACGACGAGGACCGCCACATCCGCCTCGTCGGCCAGCCCGTCACGCTGTCGCGCACGCCGAGCAAGATGGTGGCGCGGCCGCCGGAATTCGGCGAGCAGACGGATGAGGTGCTCAAAGAGTTCGGCTTCGGCGCGGACGAGATCGCCAGGCTCAGAGACGCGAAGGTGGTTTGAGGCCCTTGGGCCCCGTCACGATGTCCGCCGCAAACGACAAAGCCCGGCGTGAGCCGGGCTTTGCTTCTTGTTGGACGCCTCTGTTGATTTCAGTCGTGCTCAGTACTTCGCGACAACCGGGCCAGCGAACTGATAGTTGATGCCAGCGCGCAGGATGTGATCGGTGAAGCGCGACGACACGTTGGCGCTGATCGGCAAAGCGGGCGACAAGGTGAACGGGCCGGTCGAGAAGCTGCCGAGATCCATGTAGAGGTATTCGAGCTTGGCGCTCCAGTTCTGGGTGATCTTGCCTTCGATACCCACGCCGGCGGTCCAGCCGACGCGCGTCGTGGAGCTTGAGCCGACCGACGCAATCGGACCGAAGGGCGCGACAAGGCTGAAGCTGGACATGGTGCCCGTGGTCTTGATCTCACCGAAGGCCACGCCGCCGGTGCCGTAGAACAGCACCTTCGGGGTCGCCAGGATGCCGACGCGACCGCGAACCGTGCCGAACCACTGGAGCTTCTGGTCGACCGTCAAGGTCGTGCCGGCCGCGCCGCCGGGCGGAAGGAATGTGAAGACGGGAAGACAGGGTCCGGGGATCGGCGGAACGGCAGAACCCAAGCAGCTATAGCCGGCGCTGCCCTTCTCACCCGACCATTGAATGTCGCCTTCGACGCCGAGCACCCAGTTGGCGCGCTGCCAATTGTAGCCGGCCTGAGCGCCGGCGATGCCGCCGTTCATGTCGAACGACGCATTGGTGATGGAGCCGGCGGGCGGCGCGATCGCGGCGCCGGTTGCCGAGTTGAAATAGGAGACGTCGGTACGCGACCGGCCCCAGCTGTAGCCGCCGTTGGCGCCGACGTAGAAGCCGGTCCAGCTCCAGACCGGATCGACCATGACCGGCGCCTTGACGTAGGGCTTGGCCCCGAGATCGGCCGCCAGCGCGCCCGTCGCGAACAGCGACATCGCCGCTGCCATTCCAATCACGATCCGCTTCATGGAGATTCCCCCTCCGCACAATTTCGTGATCAAACATACGCCGGGGGGCGCCCATGGGCTGTGCCGGGCCAGCAACAACCAGAAACAATCCGGGCGAGTGACGCCCGGACTACAGCGACATCACCCCCTTATGTGGTTGAAATCAGTTATCATTCGGACTTATCGCGATGTCGCTTTAGACCCTTGCGACCATCCGACGCGGCCAAGCAAACCGTCGATCACTGGCCAGAACAGCAACACGATCGCCAAGGTTGTAATCGAGCCAACCAGGCCGTTCGACCAGAACACCTTGAGGTCACCGCCGGAGCCGATCATCGACAGGCGGAAGGCATCTTCAGCGCGGTTGCCCAGCACCAGCGCCAGCGTGAACGGCGCCAGCGGAATGCCGATCTTCTTGAAGACGTAGCCGACGACGCCGAAGCCGAGCATCAGCCAGATGTCGAACATCGCGTTCTGGATCGCATAGGCGCCGATCGCGCAGGACACCACGATCATCGGCGCCACCGCGGCAAACGGCACGCGCAGGATCGAGGCGAAGATCGGCACCGTCGTCAGCACCAGCACGAGGCCGACGACGTTGCCGAGATACATCGAGGCGATCAGGCCCCAGACGAAATCCTTGTGCTCGACGAACAGCAGCGGTCCCGGATTGAGCCCCCACACCATCAAGCCGCCGAGCAGGATCGCGGCGGTGCCGGAGCCGGGAATGCCGAGCGCCAGCATCGGCAGCAGCGCCGCGGTGCCGGAGGCATGCGCCGCCGTTTCCGGCGCGAACACGCCCTCGATGCGGCCCTTGCCAAAACTCTCGGGATCCTTGGAAAAGCGCTTGGCGAGATTGTAGCCCATGAAGGAGGCCGCGATCGCCCCGCCCGGGGTGATGCCGAGCCAGCAGCCGATGAAGGAAGAGCGCAGCAGCGTCACCCAGTATTTCGGCAGGTCCTTCCAGACGCTGAGCACGACGCGCAGCGAGATGCTTGCCGCATGGCCGCGCAGCGCCAGCCGCTCCTCCATCGTCAGCAGGATCTCGCTGATGCCGAACAGGCCGATGACGGCGACCAGGAAGTTGATGCCGCGGAGCAGCTCGGACGAGCCGAATGTCATGCGCAGATTGCCCGACACAGTATCCATGCCGATGCCCGCGAGCAGCAGCCCCAGCGACATCGAGATCACCGTCTTGTGCTTGGCCTCGCGGCCGAGGCCGACGAACGAGCAGAAGGTCAACAGATACACCGCGAAGAACTCGGGCGGGCCGAACTTCAGCGCAAAGGACGAGATCATCGGCGCCAGGAAGGTGATCAGGAGCACCGCGACCAGCGAGCCGATGAAGGAGGACGTGAACGCCGCGGTCAGCGCCTCCGCCGCCCTGCCCTGCTGCGCCATCGGATAGCCGTCGAAAGTGGTCGCGACCGACCAGGCTTCGCCGGGAATGTTGAACAGGATCGAGGTGATGGCGCCGCCGAACAGCGCGCCCCAGTAGATGCAGGACAGCATCACGATCGCCGAGGTCGGATCCATCGTGAAGGTGAGCGGCAAGAGAATCGCCACGCCGTTGGGGCCGCCGAGGCCGGGGAGCACACCGACGAAGATGCCGAGCACCAGCCCGACCATCATCAGCACCAGCGTCTTCCACGTGAGCAGGACGGCGAAGCCGTGAACCAGGAGACCGAACGCTTCCATCGCAACCGCCCTAGTAGCCGAAGGCCGCTTCGAGCGGTCCCTTCGGCATGATGACGTCGAAGGCGATGTCGAAAGTGACGAACATGATCGCCGTGAACAGGAAGGCGGTGAGCAGCGACTTCCACAGCGCGATCCGGCCGACCAGCCACATGAAGCCGGCGATCAGGAGGAAGCTCGCGACATAGAGGCCGAGGAACTGCATCACCAGGCAGAACAGCAGCGTCGGCGCGAACACCGCCATCACGCGGCGAGCTTGCGCGCGGGTCACGAAGGTTTCGGATGCAGCACGGCGCGCAACGAGCGCCGCGATCAGGCCGTAGAGGCTACCGCCGCCGAGGATGACGGAGAGGTAGAACGGGAAATAGCCGGGCTCCGGCCCGGTCGAATCCCAGGAGGCGCCGGTGCGCCAATTGTCGTAGCCGAGCGCGACGGCCAGCGCGAGCAGCAGCAGAGAGACGACGATTTCGACCGTGCCGGAGCTGACGACGGAAGGCGAGTCGTCTTCAGGCGCGGTCGGATCGTCGACGACGATTTCAAGATCGGTTTGGGACATTTTCTGTTGGGGACGGAGTGCGGGCAATTCTCCCTCTCCCCGCCTGCGGGGAGAGGGTTGGGGTGAGGGGGAGTCTCCGCAGGGACGGTGAGCATTGGACTCGCGGAGAGAGCCCCTCACCCCAACCCTCTCCCCGTAAGAACGGGGCGAGGGAGTAGAGCATCTTACTTCGCGACGAATCCCGCTTCCGTCATCAGCGACTTGTTGAGCGCATCGTCCTCCTCGAGGAATTGCACCATGTCCTTGCCGGTGAGGAAGATCGGCTTCAGCGCCTGCTTTTCCATGTAGTCCTTGTATTCCGTGGTCTGCGTCACCTTGTGGAACAGATCGACATAGAACGCCTGCTGCTCAGCCGTGACCTTGCCGGGCAGAAACATCGCGCGCAACATCAGATACTGCACGTCGACGCCCTCTTCCTTGCAGGTCGGGATGTCGGCCCAGGATTGCGTGTCCGTCACCTTGCTGGTGTAGGAGATGCGCTCCTTGTCGAACACGCAGAGCGGACGCACCTGGCCGGCGCGCCAGACCTCGAGGTTTTCGCTCGGGTTGTTGACGTTGGATTCGGTGTGGTTGCCGACCAGCTGGGTCGCGGCCTCGCCGCCGGACTTGTAGGGCAGGTAGGAGAATTTCGCGCCGGTCTTCTGCTCCAGGAACACGGTCAGGACGTGATCCTCCCGCTTGGAGCCGGTGCCACCCATCTTGAACGGCGCGCTCGCGGCCTTCGCGGCCTCGACGAATTCCTTCACCGTCTTGGGACCTGCGCTGTTGTCCCACAGCACGAACTGGTCGAGCGCGACCACCGAGACCGGGGTCAGCTCACGCCAGTTGAACGGGATCTTCGCCGACAGCGGCAGCATGTAGATCAGCGAATAGGCGATCAGCACCTTGTTCGGATCGCCGTCGCTGGATTTCATGTACATCAACGCTTCCGCGCCCGAAGCGCCGCCCTTGAGCGAGACCACGATCGGCTGCTTCATCAGATTGTTCTTCTGGATCGCCGCCTGCATCATCCGCGCCATCTGGTCGGAGGCGCCACCCGCGCCCGCCGCCACCACGATCTCGACGGGTTTTGTCGGCTCCCAGCCGGCAAAAGCCGGTGCAGCCCAAAGCGCGGCTCCCAGCGTGATCGCGGCCTTCATTCCATGTCCCACGCGCGTCTTCCCTATGTTCTTGTTCGGATTGGAATTCAGAGGTGAATTCAACTGCCCATTGTGCTGGCGAATTCGACCGAGTTCAAGCCGCCCGGCGTCATCCCCCTTATGACTTTGGAATGAGACTGGCGCGACAAAAAAAGCGAGCCCCTTTCGGGGCCCGCGTCTCAGGCTTCGGTCGCGACCGCCTATACGACCAGTATGTCGTGCTGGTTGAGCAGCACGCCGCTCTGGACGCTGACGACGGCGACCGCAGAGCCCTGGGTCCCGTCGGCGCTGTAGTACAGCGTCTGGTTGCCGGTATCGAAATGGAACTGGGAGAATCCAGAGAACGCGTCGTCGCCGGATGTCTCGAACGTCACGTCCATCCCCGCCGCCAGGCCGCCGCCGAAGCTGCTCGCCGAGATCGCGATACGGTCGTGCTCGGTGGTGTTGTTGAAATCCATGATCTGGCCGGGTGCGGTCGGTGGCTGAAGGAACGCGAAGGTGTCGTTGCCGCCGCCGCCGGTCATGACATGGCCGGCCGCCGTCCCGATCAGGATATCGTTGCCGCCGCCGCCGTTCAGGGCCTCGGTCCCGTTGGTGGCGATGAGGATATCGTCGCCGCCGGTCCCGTTCAGCACCGCCGCGCTGGCGACGTTGTTGATGACGGTGGCGGTCGCGGTCGTGGCGGACGTCGTCGTCCCGTCGGATGCCGTGTAGTTGAACGAGCCGCCGAGCGTCGCATCGTCACCGAAGAACGCATCGCCGAAGAACTTGACGGCGCTGCCGCCAGAGCTCGTCGTGATATTGCCGAACGAGAGATGGTCGATGGTGTCGGGGTCGGTATCGTTCAGAGCCAGCGCCCAGCCGGGAATCTCGACCGTCGCGCTGGCGCCGACATCGGTGATCACGGTTTCGCTCACCGCGGTCGGGGCATCGTTGGTACCGTTGATGGTGACGGTGACGTCCTGCGTGGTCGACCCGCCATTGTTGTCGGCAATCGTCACCAGATAGTCCTGGGTCAGCACCTGCCCCTGCGCCAGGAACTGGATATCGGCATTGTTCACGGTGTAGTGCCAGACGAGCGACCCGGTGCCGCCGGCCTCGCTGATCGGATCGAGCGTGAACGTGCCGACATAACCGCTGCCGTTCGCCACAAAGCTTGCGCTGTGCGTATCTCCCGTCTCGGCGTCGGAAAACAGCAGCGAGCCCGCGGTGGCTTCGGTGGCGGGTCCCGTCGCCGGGCTAACATTGACGGAGTCGAGGATCATGCCGGTGGCATCGTCCTCGTAGGAAAACTGCAGCAGCGTCGACGGCAGCGAGGCGTCGCCGATGAGATCGAAGGAATAGTGGTTGACGCCGGCCGGCACGTTGCCGAGCGACAGGATCGTCGCGCCGTCCCACGAGACCGAGAACGGCGTGTTGACGCCCTCGGGATCGCCGATGACGTCGAAGCTGATGAAATAGTGCTGGCCGGGCGTGGTCGAGACGTTCTGCGACAGCGATTCCGGACCGGTCGTCGGCAGGAGCTCGACCGAATAATGGCCGAAGCTGCCGCCGAGCTCGAGCTGCGCGACGTGGATGTGGCCGCCGCTCACCGTCCAATTGGCGAAATTTCCGGTCTCGAAATCGCCGTTGAGGATCACCGGCGGGCCGGCGTCCTCGGTGACCGATCCGGACAGATTGGCCACGGTGACCAACGGATTGTCGTTGGCGCCGTCGATGTTGAAGGTCAGCGTGGTCGAGGCCTGATGGCCCTGGCCGTCATCGACCGTGAAGGTGAACTGATCGGTGACGCTATCGCCTGCGAGCAGTGCGTCGACCGATGAATCGGCGACATAGCCGTAGGAGCCGTCGGCGTTGAGCACCAGCGTTCCATGCGCGCCGGCCACCGAATGGCCGACATTGGCGGCGCTGCCGTTGACCTCGCTGACGGTCCGCGGCGTGCTCAGGTCGACCGGCTGGATGACGTCGAAGATGGCGCCGGTTGCGATTCCCGTGCCGGCATCGGGGCCCGCCGTATCGGACGCAGCAATGCTCACCGGCGTCACCACCAGCGGATCGGCCGCACCGTTGATGGTGACGGTGACGGTCTGGGTCGAGCTGGTGTAGCCGTCCGCGACGATGATGTCATATTGCACCGTCAGCGTCTCGCCGACGCTCAGGAAGTCGAGATCGGCATCGGCAATGCTGAAGCCCCAGTCGATGCCGCCATGGCCGGTGCCGGTCGAGTCATGCAGCACGGTGAAGACCGCCGACTGGAGGTCCACCAGGGTCTGACCCGGGATGGCGAAGGTGTTGGCCGACCACACCGCCGAATCCAGCACCACGCTGACCGAATGCGTGTCCGACAGATCGACATCGTCGAAGCTCAGCGTTCCCGTCGGCACCGGGCTTGTGGTATCGGGCGACTGCGATCCGGTTACGCCGGCCTGCTCCGACAGCGAGGCCGATCCCGGTCCACTGGTCATCGCGACCGCGTCGTTGGCGCCGGTGATGACGACCGAGACCGTCTGCGTCGAATTGGTCGAGCCGTCGGCGACCTTGATATTGTAGTTCACCGTCAGCGTCTCATTGGCGGCAAGATAATCGAGGTCCTGGTCGGCAATGGCAAAATTCCAGTCGATGCTGCCAGTGCCGGTGCCCGTGGAATCGTGCAGCGTGGTCGTCAGCGCGGCGGCAAGATCGGCCTGCGTCGCTGCCGGCGGCGTCGCCCCGGAGGTCGAACCGAGCGTGACTGTCACCGTATGCATGTCGCTGGTGTCCTGGTCGGTGAAAGCGAGCGTGCCCGCCGGGATCGTCGGCGTCGTGTCCGGCACTGATGAGCCCGTGGTGGCATCCAGCTCGGTCACGGTGGACGATTCCGGACCGCTGGTGATGACGACGGGATGGTTGACGCCGAGAATCGTGATGGTGACGTCCTGGGTGGTGGAGCCGCCGTGACCGTCGTCGACCGCGACGCGATAGACGAGCTTCAGCGTCTCGCCGCCGTTGAGGAAATTGGTCGAAGAATTGGCCAGCGCGAAATTCCAGTCGACCTCGCCGACCAGATGGTTTGTCGAATCCTGGAGCGCGGTGCCGAACGCGGCCAGCAATTGCGCGTTGGTCAGGGGTATCGAACCGCCGCCCGAACGGATCGCGGTGACGGTGGTCGAGACGGAATGCGCGTCGGCGAGATCGATATCGGCGAACAACAGGCTGTCATGCGCGGTGAGATTGCCGCTCGGATCGACATTGTGATCCTCGACGAGCGCGGCCGATTCCGGACACGACAGGAACACCGGCTTGTCATTGGTGCCGACCACGTTGACCATGACGGTCTGCGTCGAGACGCCGCCGGCGTGGTCGTCGAGCTGCACCGTGTAGGTGATGTCGAGATGCTGGCCCGCCGCGAGATAGTCGAAGGCGAGATCGGGCGCCAAGAACGTGGTGTTGATGGTGCCGGTAGCGGAGCCGGACGTCTTGACGACGTTGTCGACGTGAAAGAACGTCATCAGCTCGGCGTTGCCGAGCGGGCCCGGCAGCAGGCCTGCGGTCGCGCCGGAAGCGGATACGCCGATCACCGTCGCGGTGTGGCCGGTGTTGGTGAGATCGTCGTCGGTGAAGTTGAGCGCGACGTGAACCGTGTCGGGCGAGAGCGACAAGGTCTGGTTGGCCTGTTCGGTCACGGTCGCCGCCGTCGTCATGTTGATCACCGGCTTGTCGTCGGTGCCGGTCACCGTGATCTTGACGGTCTGGATCGCGTAGCCGCCGTGGTTGTCGGAGACCTTGATGTCGTAGGTCAGCACCAGGGTCTGGTTCTTGGCGAGGAAATCGAAATCCTGGTCCTGGTCGCTGAAATTCCATTTGAGCTGGCCCGAGCCGTTCGTATCGCTCAGGATCTGCGATTGCATCGCGGTCTGGAAATGCGCAAGCGACGCGGCGGGGATGATCGTTCCGCTGGACAGCACCGCGGAATGCAGCGTCGCGGTCGTCGTATGGGTGTCGGTCTTGTCGCTGTCCTTGAAGCTCATCGTCCCGGACAGCGTGTGCAATGCGGTTGAATCGTCGGTGTTGGCGAATTCGGTGAAGCTGCCCGTTGCGGATGACGAGGTGAAAACCGGCGTATGATTGGTCATGGAAAAATCCCTGCCTGCGTTGCCATGGAGGCGCCACCGCACGAAGACGCGGCGACGCGACTAATCGGTCCGAGAGATCAGACGTGACTCAACGTTCCTGACTTAAGAGTCTTGGCTTAAGAGCTTTGGCTTGTTCGCGAGGCCGTGCCTGGCGTCGGGATGGTGAGCAGCAATGAATTCTGGCGCGGTTCGCGTCGTCGAAACTACGTCGCTACTTTTTCAGTTCAATTTCAGTTCAATGACGTCCGGTTGCAGCGGTCGGCCGGAACGCTTCACACAAATCACGTCACTCAATGCGACCGGACTCAAATCACTTGAAAGACCGGCCTGCCGGTTCGAAAAATGCGAGCCGGCGCATGCAACCTCTGGCATCTTATGACCGAGCTCGTCGCGTCGTCAACGTGAACGCGCAAGCGCAGGCGCGCACAATCGCGGTTCCGGGCGACGGAACCGATTGAAAGATTTATGACAATTGGAAATGCGCGAACGACTGACAATCGCTGTCGGCAGCTCGTTTCGGCCTTCGCGCCGCATCTGAAGCCGGACGAAAGCGCCAACGATCCGCGCTACTTGCCCTTCCAGTTCGGCGTGCGCTTGTTGAGGAAGGCGTCCATGCCCTCGCGGAAATCTTCGCTCATATAGGCTTTCAGGATCAGGTCCTCGCCCTCTTCGCGCGACAGCGTGCGGCGGATCCGGCGCACCGCTTCCTTGGTGGCTTCGAGCGTGAGCGGCGCGTGGCTCGCGACGAGCTTTGCGGTCTCATCCGCGCGACGCTGCAGCGTCTCGACGTCGGGCACGATTTCGTTGAGCAGGCCGAGCGCCAGAGCCTCCGGCGCCTCGACCAGGCGCGCCTTGAAGATCAGATCCTTGGTGCGGGCAGGTCCCACCAGCGAGACGACGCGGCTGATGTTCGACATCGACAGGCAGTTGCCGAGCGTGCGCGCGATCGGAAAACCGATGCGCGTGGTTTCGGTGCCGATGCGCAAGTCGCAGCAGGCCGCAATCCCGGCGCCGCCGCCGGTGCAGGCACCGGCGATCGCCGCGATCACGGGCACGCGGCATTGCTCCAGCGTGCCGAGCACGCGGTCGATCCGCGCCTCGTAGTCGAGCGCATCCTGCGCGGTCTTGAACGCACGGAATTGAGAGATGTCGGTGCCGGACGCGAACGCCTTGTCGCCGGCCCCTGTCAGGATCAGCGCCTTGATCGAGCGGTCGGCGTTGATCTCCTGGCAGATCTCCGCCATGCGCTCATACATGGCGAAGGTCAGTGCGTTGCGCGCCTGCGGGCGGTTGAAGGTGATCCGCGCGATGCCGTCCTGGACGGAGTAGAGCAGGTCTTCGTTGGTCGTCGTCGGTGCGTTCATCGCGCGCTCACTTCACAGTTGTTGATTTCAGGCGACCTGCGCCTTGGCCATCGGCACCACGTCGCGTCCCTTCAGGACGTCCATGGCCGCCAACACGCCGCCGCTTCGATGCGGGACCTTTGCAAGATCCAGGCCCATCTCGACGCCGGCGAGCGTGCCCATCAGCATCAGATCGTTGAAATGGCCGATATGGCCGATGCGGAACACCTTGCCCTTGACCTTGTTCAGGCCGGTGCCGAGCGACATGTCGAAATTCTCGAGCACCACCTTGCGGAAGGCGTCGGCGTCATGGCCCTCGGGCACGCGCACGCCGGTCAGCGCAGGCGAATGCGCGGCAGGATCGGCGCACTGCGTCTCCAGGCCCCAGACCTTGATCGCGGCGCGCGTCGCCGCGCTGTGGCGCTTGTGGCGGGTCCACACGTTCTCCAGCCCCTCCTCCTCCAGCATCTTCACCGCCTCGCGCAGGCCGTAGAGCAGGTTGGTGGCGGGCGTATAGGGGAAGGTGCCGAGCTTGTTGAAGGAGATGACCTCCTGCCAGTCCCAATAGGAGCGCATGCCGGGATTGGCCTTGGCCACCGCGAGCGCCTTGTCCGAGACGGCGTTGAAGCCGAGACCGGGCGGCAGCATCAGGCCCTTCTGCGAGCCCGCGACCGAGACATCGATGCCCCAGGCATCGTGCTCGTATTCCATCGAGCCGAGGCCGGAGATGGTGTCGACCATCAGCAGCGCCGGATGCTTGACGCGGTCGAGCAGCTTGCGCACGTCGAGCGGCGGCGTGACGCAGCCGGTCGAGGTCTCGTTGTGCACGACGCAGACCGCCTTGATCTTATGCTGCTTGTCGGCGACGAGGCGCTGCTCGATCTCATTGAGGTCCGCGCCGTGGCGCCAGTCGCCCGGGATGAAGTCGACGTCGAGCTTGAACTTGTCGGCGATGCCGCGCCACAGCACGGCGAACTGGCCGGTCTCGCACATCAACACCTTGTCGCCGGGGGCGAGCACGTTGACCATCGCCGCCTCCCAGGCGCCGGTGCCGGACGAGGGGAAAATGATCACGGGCTGCTTGGTGCGGAACACCCGCTGCATCGAAGCCAGGACGGCGAAACCGAGCTCGGCGAACTCCGGACCGCGATGGTCCAGCGTCGGCATGTCCATCGCCCGCAGCACCCGGTCGGGCACGTTGGTCGGTCCTGGAATCTGTAAGAAATGCCTTCCAGTATGCACGGTCATAGGCGTCCTTCCCGGTCTTGCCTTGATTTTGATGGCCGCCGAATAGCACCATTTGACCGGCTTGTCCCCTCCCCTTAAGGCGCCTCCCATGCATAACCGGCGGACCTCCGTACCGAGGCCGCCCCTACTCCGCGGCCACCACCTTTCCCAACGGCACGTGCCCCTCGGTTTCCGTGAACGGCCGCTCCGGATGCATCAGGAAGGCGGCAAAGCCGCCGAGCAGCAACAGGCCCATCGACATCAGGAACGGCAGGTACCAATTCCCGGTCGCGTCGATCACGAAGCCGGCTACGAGCGGTGAGACGATCGCGGCGAAGGCCGAGCCGGTGTTCATGAGTCCCGAGGCGGTGCCGGAATATTTCGGGGCGATGTCCATCGGGATCGACCACATCGGGCCGATCACGAGCTCGGCACAGAAGAAGCCGGCCGACAGGCACAGCGCAACGATCGTGATGTCGTGGACGAACAGGATCGGCAACAGCGAGAGCAGCGCCCCCGTAAATCCCGCAACGGTGACGCTGAGCCGCGCCAGCCGGACATTGCCGGTGCGGCCGAGGATCTTGTCCGACAGCACGCCGCCGACGCTGTCGCCGACCACGCCGGCGAAGAACACGCCCGAGGCGAACAGCGCCGAGTTCTTGATGTCGAGACCGTAGTTGTTCTTGAAGAACAGCGGCAGCCAGTTGAGGTAGAGCCACAGGCACCAGCCGTAGCAGAAATAGGTCAGCGTCACTGGCCACATCCGCGCGAGCAACGGGCCCCACGGCACACGCGGCCGTTCTCCGGTCGGGCGCGGCGGCAGTGCCGCGAGCTCGGCTGCGGTGATGGAGGCATGCTCCTTCGGTTCGTTGCGGAAGTACCAGACCCAGACGACACCCCACACTAGGCTGACGAAGCCGAGCACGACGAACGCGCCGCGCCAGGTCAGCCAGAGGATCAGCAGCGCGACCACCGGCGGCGTCACCGCGTTGCCGAGCCGGGCGAAGGAATGCGTCAGGCCTTGCGCAAAACCGCGGCGGTTCGCCGGCGTCCAGTATTGCATCGCGCGCGTTGCGGTCGGAAAGGTCGCGCCCTCGCCGAAGCCGAGCGCGAAGCGCGCGATGAACAGCGCGGTAAGACCATGCACGAAGCCGGTCATGATGGTCGCCACCGCCCAGATCATGCCGCACCAGAACAGCGTCTTGCGCGGTCCGAAACGATCGCCGACCCAGCCGCCGATCACCTGGAACAGCAGGTAGGGATAGGCGAAAGCGGAGAAGACGAGACCGAGCTGAGTGTTCGAAAGGCCCAGCTCCTTCTGGATCTCGCCCGCCGCGGTGCCGATGTTCACCCGGTCGACATAGGTGATGAAATACATCGCGCAGAGCATCGCCAGCACGACATGCGTGGCCTTGAACCGAACTCCCATCCACCCCTCCCGAATTTCTGTTTTTATGATTGTCGCTCGCGTGTGCCCTGCGCGATTTAAGTGCCGACCACTTTCAGATGCGGCGAGGAATTCCCCTGCGGGCGCTGCTCCAGGAGCTTCATCGCGGCCTCGACGCCGCCGGACCGGTGCGGCACGCCGGCAACCGACAGGCCCATTTCCACACCGGTGAGCGCGCCGAGCAGCGTCAACGCATTGCATTCGCCGAGATGGCCGATGCGGAAGACTTTTCCGGCGACCTTTGACAGGCCCGAGCCGAGCGACATGTTGTAATTGTCGAGCACCACTTTCCGAAACTGATCGGCATCATGTCCCGGCGGCATGAGCACCGCGGTGAGCACCGGCGAGAACTCGGCCGGCTCCTGGCAGAGCACCTCGAGACCCCAATGGTTGACGGCGGCGCGGGTTGCCGCAGCCAGCCGGTGATGGCGCGCGAACACGTTGTCGAGCCCCTCTTCGAGCAGCATCGCGATCGCCTCGCGCAAGCCATAGAGCAGGTTGGTCGCCGGCGTGTAGGGGAAGAAGCCCTTTGCGTTGGGCTTGAGCATCTCCTCCCAGTCGAAATAGGAGCGCGGCATCTTGTTGGTCTTCGAAGCCGTGCGGGCCTTCTCCGAGATCGCGTTGAAGCCGAGGCCGGGCGGCAGCATAAAACCCTTCTGCGAGCAGCTGACGCTGACGTCGACCTTCCATTCGTCGTGGCGGTAATCGACCGAGCCGAGCGAGGAGATGGTGTCGACCATCAGCAGCGCCGGATGCGAGGCGCGGTCGATCGCGGCGCGGATTTCGGCGATGCGGCTGGTCGCGCCGGTCGAGGTCTCGTTGTGCACGACCATCACCGCCTTGATCGCGCGCGCCTTGTCCTCGGCGAGCTTCGCCTCGATCTGGGCGGGGTCGGCGCCGCGGCGCCAGTCGCCGGGAATGAAGTCGACCTCGATGCCGAACCGTGCCGCCATCTGGCGCCACAGGGTGGCGAAGTGGCCGGTCTCGACCATCAGCACCTTGTCGCCCGGCGACAGCGTGTTGACGATCGCGGCCTCCCAGGCGCCCGTCCCCGAGGAGGGAAAGATCACCACCGGCCCCGCGGTCTGGAAGATCTTCTGGCTGCCCTCGAGCACGGCCCGGCCGAGCTCGCCGAATTCCGCGCTGCGGTGGTCGATCACCGGCATGTCCATGGCGCGCAGGACGCGCTCGGGCACCGGGCTCGGGCCCGGAATCTGAAGGAAATGGCGTCCCTGATGCATGAAAACCTCCCTGGCGGCGGATTCTGGCCGGCTCATCTGGCTATTTTGCATTCATTTTTTGTCCTTTCAATCAAAATTTGGTATTCGATCGTGGACGTCGACGCGACCAACCGGGCAAACTATTGTGCTGCAAATGAAATCCACGATTCCCGACTCCGGGGTTCCGATCGCCCCGCCGGCCGGCAATGGCGGCGACCGCCAGGAAGCCTCGCTTCACGGCGAGATCCTGCTGCGGCTGCGCGACTACGTGGTCGAGGGCAATATCCCCGACGGCGCGCGCGTGCCCGAGCGCCAGCTCTGTGAGATGCTCGGGATCTCCCGGACGCCCTTGCGCGAAGCGCTCAAGGTGCTCGCCGCCGAGGGCCTGATCGAGCTCCTGCCCAACCGCGGCGCGCGGGTGCGCCAGCTCAGCCAGCGCGACCTCGAGGAATTGTTCGACGTGATGGCGGGACTGGAAAGCCTTGCCGGACGGCTGGCCTGCGAGGCCATCACTGACGAGGAAATCACCGCGATCGAGCAGCTCCATTACGAGATGTATGGCCACTATCTGCATCGCGACATGCACGGCTATTTCCAGATCAACCAGCGCATCCACGAGAGCATCGTCGCGGCCGCGCGCAACGAGACGCTGAAGACCGCCTACGCCAACTTCGCGGGCCGGATCCGCCGCGTCCGCTACTCCGCCAATTTCGCCCGTAAGCGGCAGCGCTGGGCGGAGGCGATGCGCGAGCACGAAGCCATCCTCGACGCGCTGCGCCGCCGCGCCGGCAGCGAATTGAGCGACATCCTGTTCCAGCACCTGCGCAACAAGCGGACAGCCGCCATCGAGCACCTAGCCGAGTCCCAACAGGACGCGCCGGCGTCGCCCTGAGGGGCACCCACCTTGCTCATTTTGAATTCATAATATAATCGATCAGAAAGAGGAATGAATAATCCAAGAGGCCAACCGCCTCGTTGGATCACTCCGGGACCAGGGATGACAAACGCCTCCTCGCTCGAACGGCGCCTGCGCGCGGAAATGACCGGCGACGTCCTGTTCGACGCTTTCAGCCGCGGCCGCTACGCCACCGACGCCTCGTTCTACCAGATCATGCCGGCGGGCGTGGTGGTGCCCAAAACCATGGACGAGGCGCTGCGGGCGCTGGCTATCGCCCGCGACGACGGACGCAAGGTCACCCCGCGCGGCGGCGGCACCTCGCAATGCGGCCAGACCGTCAACGACGGCCTCGTCGTCGATCTCTCCAAGCACCTGAACCGGGTCCTGTCGCTCGACGTCGAGGGCCGCACCTGCGTGGTCGAGCCCGGCATCGTGCTCGACGATCTCAACCGCCAGCTCAGGAAGCACGGCCTGTGGTTCCCGGTCGACGTCTCCACGGCGTCACGCGCCACCATCGGCGGCATGGCCGGCAACAATTCCTGCGGCGGCCGCTCGCTCCGCTACGGCACCATGCGCGACAACACGCTGTCGATGGAGGCAGCCCTTGCGGACGGCACGCTGAGCCGCTTTGGCGAGGTGCCACGCGACCTCTCCGATGCCGACGCTGGCGACACCACGCGCGCCCTGTTCCGCGACATGCTCGATCTCGGCGCGCGCGAGGCCGGGGAGATTGCCGCGCGCTTTCCAAAGGTGCAGCGCCGCGTYGGCGGGTACAATCTCGATGCGCTGGTGCCGCGCAACGCGCCGAACAACATGGCGCATCTCTTGGTCGGCTCCGAAGGAACGCTGGCCTTCACCACCAAGGTCGAGCTGAAGCTGTGGCCGGTGATCCGCAACAAGGCGCTCGGCATCTGCCATTTCGGCAGCTTCTACGAGGCCATGGACGCGGCCCAGCATCTGGTCAAGCTCAAGCCGATCGCGGTCGAGCTGGTCGACCGCACCATGCTCGCGCTCGGCCGCGACATCGCGATGTTTCGGCCGATCATCTCTGCCGCCATCAAGGGCGATCCGGATGCCGTGCTGGTGGTCGAGTTCGCCGAGGAGGATCAGGTCGACAATCTCTTGCGCCTCAAGCAGCTCGGCGAGCTGATGGGCGACCTCGGTTTCGGCTGGACCAACGACAAGCGCAAATGGGGCGGCGTGGTCGAGATATCAGAACCGGCGCTCCAGGGCGGCATCGCCGATTTCCGCGCCGCCGGCCTCAACGTCATGATGTCGATGAAGCAGGAGGGCAAGCCTGTCTCCTTCGTCGAGGACTGCGCCGTGCCGCTGCCGCATCTGGCCGACTACACCGCCCGGCTGAACGAGGTTTTTGCCAGGCACGGCACCAGCGGCACGATGTATGCACATGCCTCCGAGGGCTGCCTGCATGTGCGGCCGGTGCTGAACCTCAAGCTGGAGAAAGACGTCAAGGCGATGCGCGCCATTGCGGAAGAAGCCTTCGCCATGGTGCGCGAATACAAGGGCTCGCATTCCGGCGAGCATGGCGACGGCCTGGTCCGCTCCGAATTCCACACCACGATGTTCGGCGAGCGCCTCGTCGCCGATTTCAAGGAGGTGAAGCAGCGCTTCGATCCCGATGGCGTGCTCAACCCCGGCAAGATCGTCGACGCGCCGAAGATGGACGACCGCTCGCTGTTCCGCTTCAAACCGGACTATCGCGTCGCTGACCTCAAGACAAAACTCGACTGGTCCGCCTATCCCGGCGCCGGCGGCGGTTTCCAGGGCGCGGTCGAGATGTGCAACAACAACGGCGCCTGCCGCAAGCTCGAGGGCGGCGTGATGTGCCCGTCCTACCGCGCGACGCGCAACGAGAAGGACGTCACCCGCGGCCGCGCCAACAGCTTGCGGCTCGCAATCTCCGGGCAGCTCGGCCCCGATGCGTTGTCGTCGGACGAGATGATGGAGACGCTGAAACTCTGCGTCTCCTGCAAGGCCTGCCGCCATGAATGCCCGACCGGCGTCGACATGGCCAAGATGAAGATCGAGGTGCTGGCCGCGCGCGCAGCCTCCCACGGCCTGACACTGCGCGACCGCCTGGTCGGCTATCTGCCGCGCTATGCCGGCCTTGCCGCGCGCTTCGCGCCGCTGGCGAATTTGCGCAACCGCAGCCCGCTGCTGCGAAAACTGTTTGAGCGCTTTGCCGGCATCAGCGCGCGCCGTGCCCTCCCCGCTTTCCGCAGCGACGTGTTCGTGTCGCCAGCGGAAGCGGTCGGCCCTGAGACCGGCCGTGAAGTCGTTCTGTTCGCCGACACTTTCAACCGGATCTATGAGCGCGAGAACCTCGACGCCGCGTTGCGCGTGCTCGCGGCCGGCGGTTATCGCGTGCATCTGCCGAAGCCTGCGGGCGGCGGCCGCCCGCTGTGCTGCGGCCGCACCTTCCTCTCGGCCGGCCTCGTCGACGAGGCCAGGACCGAGCTCGACCGGCTGGTCGCTGCCTTTGCCCCCTTCGCCGCGCGTGGCGTGCCGATCGTCGGTCTCGAGCCGAGCTGCCTGTTGACGTTGCGTGACGAACTCGGTTCGCTACGCAAGGACAACGACGCCAAGGCCGTCGGTGCCCACGCGCTGACTTTCGAGGAATTTCTGGTGCGCGAGGCCGAGGCCGGCCGGCTGCAATTGCCGCTCGGCACCGTCGCCGACAAGGCCGTGGTGCACGGTCATTGCCATCAAAAATCCTTCGGTGCCTTCAAGCCGGTCGAGCAGGTGCTGCGCCTGGTCCCCGGCCTCAAGGTCGAGACCATCGAATCGAGCTGTTGCGGCATGGCCGGCGCCTTCGGTTACGGCGCTGACACCTACGATGCCTCGATCGAGATGGCCGAGCTGTCGCTGCTCCCCGCGGTGCGGCGCGCGGACCAGGCGGCGCTCGTCGTGGCCGACGGCACCTCCTGCCGGCATCAGATCCAGGACGGCGCGCAGCGCGAGGCGCTTCACGTCGCGCGCGTGCTGGCCATGAGTCTCGATCGCGCGACAACCCCATCCACGACCTCTCCCGTTGCAAAGGAACCCATCCATGGCTGAACTGACTCTCGACACCGCCCGCAAGATCCTCGACGCCGCCTTCGCCAAGGCCACCGAGTTGAAGCTGAAGCCGCTCGTCGTCACCATCCTGGACGCGCGCGGCGTCATCAAGCTTGCCGCTGCGCAAGACGGCACCAGCCTGATGCGCGCCGAGATCGCCCACGGCAAGGCCTATGGCGCGCTCGCGCTGGGCATGGGCTCTCGCGCGCTGTACCAGCGTGCCCAGGAGCAGGCCTATTTCATCGACGCCGTGAACACGATTGCCAAGGGCGCGCTGGTGCCGGTCCCCGGCGGCGTGCTGATCATGGACGGCACCACCCTGCTCGGCGCCGTCGGCGTCTCCGGCGACACCTCGGACAATGACGAGGCGTGTGCGGTGGCGGGCATCCAGGCGACCGGACTGAAGGCCAACGCGGGGTGAACAGTGCCGTAGGGTGGATTAGCGTAGCGTAATCCACCTCTTCTGCATCCGCAGAGACAGACATCCGCGCGCCGATGCCTCCCCAACGTCGTCCTGGCGAAAGCCAGGACCCATTACCACCGGCGGATGTTATCGTGAAGATTGATGGTTGGCAGCGCGCACAACAACTGACTGCTGGGGTAATGGGTCCTGGCTTTCGCCAGGACGACACCGGCCCCCCTCACCGTCCCGTCCAAACCGGCTTGCGCTTTTCGCCGAACGCCTTCAGCCCTTCCTTGGCG
This sequence comes from Bradyrhizobium sp. P5_C12, assembly GCF_054049735.1. NCBI lineage: Bacteria > Pseudomonadati > Pseudomonadota > Alphaproteobacteria > Hyphomicrobiales > Nitrobacteraceae > Bradyrhizobium > Bradyrhizobium sp. P5_C12. Next base: position 48,567 of record NZ_JBFULU010000040.1, on the reverse strand, counting down.
TCCTCGGTCATCGCGAGCAGGGCAATCTGGCTTTCGGTGTAGGCGATGCTCTCGTCGAACGACATCGAGGCAATCGCCCGCATGGCGTATTTGCCGCGGCGGATCGCGGTCGGGGACTTGTCGACGATGCGGCCGATCAGCCAGTCGACCTTGGCGTCAAGCTCGGCCGCAGGCACGACATAGTTGAGGAGCCCCGCGGCCTGCGCCGCCTTGGCGTCGAACGGCTCGCCGGTCAGCGCCCATTCGTTGACGAGGCGCCGCGGCGCGATGGTCTGCAACAGGCTCAGCACCTGCATCGGGAACACGCCGACCTTCACTTCGGGCAGGCCGAAGACGACGTGATCGGCCGCAACCGCCATGTCGGTCATGCACAACAGGCCCATGCCGCCGGCCATGCAGACGCCCCCGACCCGCGCAACCGCCGGTTTCGTGGCGTTCTGTGACAAACGTAACAGATCGGCATAGTCGACATTTGGTTTGGAATGATCCATCGCGAAAGCCGCGCCGGAGTTCTGCAGATCGGCGCCGGCGCAAAACGCCTTGTCGCCCGCGCCCGTCAGCACGATGACGCGGACGTCCTTGTCGTCATGCGCCTCGCGATAGCCCTTGGTGATGCCGGCGATCACCTCGCCGTTCAGCGCGTTGCGTTTCTCCGGCCGGTTGATGGTGATCCAGAACGCCTGCCCGCGCTTCTCGGTGATGACGCTTGTGGTGTCGGTCATGGCACGCTCGCTTCCTTGCTCCTGTTTTGCAGCCATTTGCGGCAGGTCGGGCGGCAGGCGCAAGGGCAATCTACGGCGACGTGTCACCATAGCGTGTGGGCGCAACTTCGCTTCGCGATTGAATTATGGGTGACGGTCGCTATCCTGACTGAAGATTTTATCACCGATGAGCCATTTCATGCGCGCCGCCGCCGTATTGCTTCTGGCAGGCTTGATCGTCGCGAGCGGCAGCACCGCAGGCCGCGCGGCCGATGCCGCCAAGATCGCGCTGGTGATCGGCAACGCAAAGTACCCCGACAACGAGTTCGTGCTCACCGACGTCGCCAATGACATTCAGGACGTGACCGAGGAACTGAAGCGCAACGGCTTCGCCGTCGACCGGCAGATCAACCTCACGGGCGACACCATGCGGCAGGCGCTGGATCGCTTCTATGCCCGGATCGAGCGGGGCACGGCGGCGCTGATCTTCTTCGACGGCTTTGGCATCCAGTCCAACCGGCAGACCTACCTCCTGCCGGTCGATGCGCAGATCTGGACCGAGCCGGACGTGTCGCGCGACGGCTTCAGCCTGGATGCCATCCTCGCCGAGATGAATACACGCGGTGCCGCAATCAAGATCGCGCTGATCGATGCCTCCCGCCGCAATCCGTTCGAGCGGCGTTTTCGCCGCTATTCCGCTGGCCTTGCGCCGACGATCGCGCCGAGCAACTCGCTGATCCTGTATTCCGCCGCGCTCGGCGCGGTGGTGGCGGGCGGCAAGACCGATCGTAGCCTGTTCGTCACCGAGCTGCTGCGCGAAATGCGCGCACCGAACATCAGCGCCGAGCAGGCGTTGACCAACACCAAGAATGGCGTGGTCGGCGCGACCAACCGCGAGCAGGTGCCCTGGCTGTCATCGTCACTGACATCGGAGTTTTCCTTCGCCGGTCTGGTGACGCGGCCGCCGGACAACAAGAGCCCCGATCAGATTCCGTCCAAGCCCGAGCCGCAGAAACCGGAGCTGCAGAAGCCGGTCTGCGAGGTGTCGCAGCCCGACGCGGCGCCCGGCGCCGACGACCTCGCCAGAGATCCGGTCATCGCCGATCTCAGCCGCAAGATCGCGGCCAACGCCAACGACACCGTCTCGCGCTACAAGCGCGGCCAAGTCTATGCGATCAAGCGCGCCTACGCGCCGGCGATGCAGGATTTCGACGTGGTGATCCGCCGCGCCCCCAGGGATGCGGAAGCCCTGAACAACCGCTGCTGGACGCGTGCCGCGACCGGAGACCTGCAAGGCGCGCTCGCCGATTGCAATCTGGCGCTTCAGATCGATCCCGGATTGAGCGATGCGCTCGACAGCCGCGGGCTCGTCAACCTCAAGCTCGGCCGGACCGCCGAGGCGATCAAGGATTATACCGACGCAATCCAGCGCAACCCGCGCTCCTCCTCGTCGCTGTTCGGTCGCGGCGTCGCCGCCCGCAAGAGCGGCAGCGACGGCGCGGCCGACATCGCCCTGGCGAAATCCATGAACCCGAACATCGCGAAGGAGTTTGCGGGCTACGGCGTGACGGAGTGCGTGCCCTGAGGCGCGGTCGCATGCTGGGCCTCATGGTTCGAGACGCGCCGGAAGCGGCGCTCCTCACCATGAGGGTCTAAGATCTCTCCGCGCAACGAGACCTCATCCTGAGGAGCCCGCCAAAGGCGGGCGTCTCGAAGGATGGCAGATCAAACGGCTGCGGCCTTCCTGATCCAGACCTTGTTGTCGTGGAATGCGGCGCCGCCGATCGGCGCGATCGCATCCGCCCCCGTCAGCATGTTGATGCCGCGGCCGCCGATATGGCCCTTGTTCGGATGAACGGATTCCGCGATCAGCACGCCGCGCCGCACGCCGTCGAACAGCGTTGCGACCAGCGTGGTCTCGCCGCGGGCGTTACCGAGCGTCACGGCATCACCGTCGGCAATGTCGAGTGCAGCCGCGTCCATAGGATGGATCATCACGCTCGCCTTGCCCTCGCGCGCCTGCGAGGACGGCGTCTCGTTGAAGGTGGTGTTGAGGAAGCTGCGCGAGGGGCTGGTCGCAAGCCGGAACGGATGGGCCTGGTCGGTGTGCTCGATCACCGCCCAATGGTCCGGCAGCGACGGCATCTTGTCGAACTCGCCCATCATCAAGCCGAACGGCGGATGCGCCCAATCGGCCTTGAAGTGGAATTTCCTGTCGGCATGGGCAAAGCCGTCGAGATAATGCGCGGTGCGAAAATCCGGTTGCAGGTCGCGCCAGAGGTCGGCTTCGAGCGCAGCGATATCGCCGTGGTCGCTCAGCTCCAGCGTCGCGTCGATCAATTCGCGCGAGGACATCTCGAAGCCCGGATGCTTGGCGCCGAGCCGCGGCGCCAGCGCCTGCAGCACCTGATGGTTGGAGCGGCATTCGCCGGGCGGGTCGATCAGCTTCGCACCCACGGAGATGTGCTGGTGGCCGCCGCCGTAATAGAGATCGTCGTGCTCCATGAACATGGTCGCCGGCAGCACGATGTCTGCCATCTGCGCCGTCTCGGTCATGAACTGCTCGTGCACCGCGACGAACAGATCCTCGCGCGCAAAGCCCTGGGCTACCAGCGCCTGCTCCGGCGCCACCGTCATCGGATTGGTGTTCTGGATCAGCATCGCCTTGATCGGCCCCTTGCCGTGCAAGGCCTCGGCATCGCCGGTGAGGATGCGGCCGATCTGCGACTGGTCGAGCGCGCGGGTGGTCTTGTCGATCGCGTCGTGGCCTTCGATGATGGATTCGTCGAAGTGCCACAGCGCGTAATTGTTGAAGAAGGCGCCGCCGCCTTCATATTGCCAGGCACCGGTCACCGCGGGAATGCACAGCGCCGCATGCATCTGCGTCGCGCCGTTGCGGGAGCGGGTGAAGCCGTAGCCGAGCCGGAAGAACGCCCGCTTGGTCTCGCCGACCAGTTTGGCAAAGGCCTCGATCTCGGACACCGGCACGCCGCAGATCGCGGAGGCCCATTCGGGGTTACGCGTCTTCAGATGCGCCTCGAGCTCGGCCGGGCAGTCGGTGTATTTGTCCATGTAGGCGCGGTCGGCATAGCCGTCGCGAAACAGCACATGCATGACGCCGCAGGCGAACGCGCCGTCGGTGCCGGGGCGCAGGATGATCTTGATGTCAGCCTGCTTCATGGTCTCGTTGTCGTAGATGTCGACGGCCGCGATCTTGGCGCCGCGCTCCTTGCGGGCACGCGCGGCGTGCGTCATCACGTTGACCTGGGTGTTGACGGGGTTGGTGCCCCAGATCACGACGAGGTCGGAGAGTGCCATCTCGCGCGGATCGACGCCGGCGATCTTGCCGGTGCCGACGGCATAACCGACGCGCGCGACATTGGCGCAGATGGTCGAATAGAAGCGCGAATATTTCTTCACATGGGTGAGACGGTTGAGGCCGTCGCGCATCACCAGCCCCATCGTGCCGGCGTAGTAATAGGGCCAGATCGATTCTGCGCCGAAATCGCGCTCGGCCGCATTGAAGCGATGCCCGATCTCGTCCAGCGCCTCGTCCCAGGAAATCCGCGCGAATTGACCGGAGCCCTTCGGCCCGGTGCGGCGCATCGGATAGATCAGCCGCTCGGGGTGATGGATGCGCTCGGCGTAGCGGGCGACCTTGGCGCAGACCACGCCGGCCGTATAGGTCTGCTTTTTCGAGCCGCGGACACGGCCGATGCTGCGGCCCTCGACCACCTCGATATCGAGGGCGCAGGCCGAGGGGCAATCATGCGGGCAGGTCGAATGACGGATTTCGATCTTGGCGTGCTGGTTCATGTCCCAGTTCGTAACACCAAAATACCGGCCAGCCGAGTGCATTTATCCGGCAATGCCCATGCGAATTGCTCAAACCGCACGCGCCGCCGGTTCCTGCCGCAAGCGCGAAACGCGGCGCAGACACACCGAAAACCACCCGATATTCCCTGCCCGATTGGCCTTGTGAGGCGTCGACAGGCCGCTCGCCCTGCCGCTACAGTGTCGACCAAAAGAACGACATGAGGGAGGTGGGCATGACGGCCCGAAGATTCGCGCTGACGCTGGCGGCCGGCCTGCTCGGGGCATTCCCTTTGACCCCCTCTTTCGCGCAAGATTATCCTGCCCGCGCCGTCCGCATTGTCGTGCCCTTCGGCGCCGGCGGCCCGGCCGATGTCGCGGCCCGGCAGATCGGCAACGCGCTCCAGGAGAGCTTTGGCCAGCCCTTCGTCATCGAGAACCGCACCGGCGCCGGCGGCGTCATCGGCACGGTCGAAGCCGCGAAGTCGCAAGCCGACGGCTACACGCTCTTGATGATGTCCAACACACAGACCGCGAACGAGTCGCTGCTGACGCCGGAGCAGCGCAAATACGAGCTGATGCGCGACCTCGCGCCGATCGCGCCGGTCAATTCGTCCGATCTCGTGATCGTGGTGAACCCGCAGGTCGCCGCGAAGACGCTGCAAGAGTTCGTCTCACTTGCGAGATCGCAGCCGGGCAAGCTGAACTACGCTTCCTCCGGCCAGGGCACGCCCTATCACATGGCCGGCGAGCTGTTCAAGGCGATGGCGGGCATCAACCTCGTCCACGTGCCCTATCGCAACAGCGGCGAGGCGCGCAGCGGCGTGATCGGGGGACAGGTGCAGATGATGATCGACGCGGTGCCGGCGATGGCGCCGAATATCGGCGAGAACCAGGTCCGCGCACTCGCGACCACAGGCCAGCAGCGTTCCGCCGTGCTTGCGAACGTGCCGACAGCGATCGAGGCCGGCGTACCCGGCTATGAAGCAACCATATGGCTCGGCCTGATGGCGCCGGCGGGCACACCGAAGCCGATCATCGACAAGCTCAACGCCGCCGTGAACGCAATGGTGAAGCGGCCCGACATCGTCAAGCTCTGGACCGAGCAGGGCGCCGTCCCCATGTCCATGACGCCGGAGGAATTCGACAGGTTCCTGCGCGGCGACATCGCCAAATGGGYCGATGTCGTGAAAAAGTTCGACAAGTCCTGAGGTCGCCGACTGGCCATGCCGACCATTCAATTTCAGCTCAACGGCGCCGCGACGGCCGTGGACGCCGATCCCGATCAGACGCTGCTCGACGTGCTGCGCGGCCGGCTCGGCGTCACTGGTCCCCATTTCGGCTGCGGCGCCAATGAATGCGGCGCCTGCTATGTCATGGTCGGCGGCCATGCGATGGCGTCGTGCGACATGCCGATGTGGTCGGTCGCCGGTAAGGACGTCGTCACGATCGAAGGCCTCGGTACGGCCGAGCGTCCGCATCCGCTGCAACGCGCCTTCGTCTCCGAGCAGGCGATGCAATGCGGCTATTGCGTGCCGGGAATCCTGATCAGCGCGGCGGCGCTTCTCGGACGCAATCCGTCGCCGACAGAGGCGGAGGTCAGAACCGCGCTCGACCGCAATTTATGCCGCTGCGGATCGCATAACCGCATGGTCCGCGCCGTGCTGCGCGCGGCATCGGAGATTGCGACGTCATGAGTGCGCCGTCCGCTGCCCCCAAATTGCCGGTCAGCCTGGCGGCCAATCCAAAGCTGTCGTCCTGGGTGAGGTTGACCGGAGAAGGCCGGGTGGCGATCTCGCCCGGCAAGGTGGAGATCGGCCAGGGCATCGTCACGGCATTGGCGCAGATCGCCGCGGACGAGCTCGATGTCGATATCGCGCGGGTCGAGATGATCCGCGCCTCGACATCGGCGAGCCCGAACGAAGGTGTGACCTCGGGCAGCCTCTCGATCCAGCAGTCCGGCCGCGCGCTGCGACAGGTTTGTGCCGAGGTGCGCCAGCTCTTCCTTGCGGCGGCTTCCGACCGTCTCGGCGTCGAAGCGCCTCTGCTCGATATCGATGACGGAACGATCTCGGGCCCCGGCAATATCAGGACCAGCTATTGGGAGCTGGCCGGCGACGTTTCGCTCGACCGCGACGCGACCGCGGGCGCAACGGCGAAGCCCGCCGCCGCGCGGAGCGTCGCCGGGCATTCGGTCCCGCGCGTCGACATTCCCGACAAGGTGTTCGCGCGGCCACGCTTCATCCATGATCATGCGTTGCCGAACCTGTTGCATGGACGCGTGCTGCGGCCGGACGCATCGGGCGCCAGGCTGACCGCGCTCGATGAAGGCGCCGCGCGCGCCGCTCCCGGCCTCATCGCGATTGTGCGCGACGGCGGTTTTGCCGGCGTGGTCGGCGAGACCGAGGTCGCCGCCGAAGCCGCGTTGAAATTGTTGCGCAAGGGCGCGACGTGGTCGGCCGGCGAGCCGCTGCCCGATGAAGATGATCTGGCGGGCTTCCTGAGGAGCCAGCCGGTCGAGACGACCATCATTGACACCAGGACGGCGGCAATTGCGAGCAAGCACGCCCGTACCCTCCGCCGGCAATATACCCGCCCCTATATCGCCCATGCCTCGATGGCGCCTTCCTGTGCCATGGCGCAATGGGATGGCGATCGCGTCCATGTCTGGACGCACAGCCAGGGCGTCTATCTCTTGCGCGCCGATCTCGCGGTCGTGCTCAAACTCCCGGTCGAGAGCATCATCGTCGAGCACATGGAGGGCGCGGGCTGCTACGGACACAATGCGGCCGATGACGTCGCGCTCGATGCCGTGCTGCTGGCGAGGGCGGCCGGCCGCCGTCCCGTCCGGGTGCAGTGGTCCCGCCACGACGAGATGTCCCACGCGCCGTTTGGCGCGGCGATGGCCGTCGAGATCGAGGCCGATCTCGACGCGGCGAATGAGATCATTGGCTGGCGCCATGCGATCTGGAGCAACGGCCATGCGGCGCGGCCGGGGCGCGCGGCGCAGCCGGCTTTGCTTGCCGCAACCGAGATTGCAGATCCCTACCCTCGCATGATCTCGTCCAATCCGCCGGCCGCCAATGGCGGCGGCGGCGATCGCAACTCCGTACCGCTCTACGAGCTCCCGGCCTGGACGATCACGAGCCATCGGCTGTTGACCATGCCGGTACGAACCTCGGCGCTCCGGACTTTGGGCGGGCAAGGCAATGTGTTCGCGATCGAATCCCTGCTCGACGAGATCGCCGCCCTGCGTGGCGAAGATCCCGTTGAGTTCCGCCTGCGTCATCTGCACGACGAGCGCGCCAGGGATGTCATCCGCGCCGCGGCGCGACGCGCGGCGTGGAAGCCGCAGAAGCGAACCGGCATCGGTCACGGTGTCGGCTTTGCCCGCTACAAGAATACAGGAGCCTATTGTGCTGCGATCGCGGAGGTCGAAGGCGCCGACGACCTCCGCGTGAACCGGCTGACGCTTGCGGTCGATGTCGGCGAGGCCATCAATCCGGATGGAATCATCAATCAGATCGAGGGCGGCGCGATCCAGGCGACGAGCTGGGTGCTGAAGGAGCGTGTCCGCTTCGACCGGACGCGCATCACATCGACGTCATGGACCGACTATCCGATCCTGAGATTCAGCGAGGTGCCGGCGGTGGATGTCGAGATCATCCAGCGGCCGGAAATCGAGCCGGTCGGCGCCGGTGAGGCCGCCCACGGCCCGGTGACGGCGGCGATCGCGAATGCGGTGTTCGATTGCCTCGGCGTGCGCGTGCGCGACCTGCCGGTCACGCGCGACAGAATCATCGCAGCCATGGAGCTTGCATCGTGACGACCGTGAACATCCTCAGCGGAGGCGCGGCGCAAGGCCTGGTTCGCGGCCTCGCCGACGCCTTCAAGGCACAGACCGGATTCGGCATTGAGGGCGAGTTCGGCGCGGTCGGCATCATGGCCGACAAGCTGCGGGCCGGCGCGCCAACCGATCTCGTGATCCTGACGCAGGCGCTCCTTGCAGAGCTTGCCGAGGAAAAGCTCGTCATTCCCGCCTCGATCGCAGATCTCGGCCGGGTCGAAACCGCGCTCGCGGTCCGCAACCGCGATCCGAAAGTAATCGTCAAAACCGATGCCGATTTACGCGAGGTGCTGCGCAGCGCCGACGCGATCTTCGTTCCTGACACCAAGGCGTCGACCGCGGGACAGCACGTCGCAAGAGTGCTGGATCAGATCGGCATCGCCTATGAGGTCGCATCCCGCCTCAAGATCTTTCCGAATGGCGCAACCGCCATGCGGGAGCTTGCCGCATCCACCGCGCAAAGGCCGATCGGATGCACGCAGGCGACCGAGATCATCGCCACCGACGGCATCGTGCTGTCGGGATCGCTGCCTGCGGGGTGCGAGCTCGTGACGACGTACACGGCCGGCGTCACTACGCGCGCCGCGCATCCGACAGAAGCGCAGGCGCTGGTCGCGCTGCTGGCTGGCGCAGACCAGAAAGAGCTGCGCCAGCGCGTGGGCTTCGCCGGCTAGACGCCAAGGTCGACTCTACTGGTTCAATTGGGTGAGACCGGTCGGCGGTCCGTCAACCGCGGTCCAGCCGCCGTCAACGAACAGCGTGCTGCCGCTGACATAGCTCGCGGCATCCGAGGCGAGATAGGCAACCGCGGTCGCGACCTCGTCGGCGCTGCTCCAGCGATTGAACACGGTGTGGCCGGCGTAGAGATTGTAGATGTCGGGGCGCTGCTTGAACGGGCCGGTCAGCGCGGTCTCCGCGATGCTCGGCGCGATCGCATTGACGCGCACGCCGGAGCGGCCGACCTCAGAGGCAAAGCCCTTCACCAGCAGGCCGATCGCGGCCTTGGTCGAGCCATACACGCCAAGCCCGGGCTCGATGGTGACGGCGCGCACCGAGGAGCAGGCGATGATGCTGCCGCCCTTCTGCTCCACCATGATACGGCCGAAGGCCTGGAAGAACCAGACCGTGCCCTTGACGTTGAGGTTGAGGACGCGGTCGAGGTCCTCCTCGGTGTAGTCGAGGATGGTCTTGCGGATGTTGAGCCCGGGCGTCGTCACGGCGATGTCGAGCCGGGGAAATTTCTGCATGACGGTCTTGGCCAGCGCATTGACGTCCGCGGCGCTCGCGGCGTCGCACGCTGCCGCCTCGGCCCAACCGCCCTTGTCGCGAATGCCGGCAGCAGTCGCTTCGGCTGCATCGAGCGCGCGATCGGCGCAAACGATTCGGGCGCCGAGCCCGGCCAGTGCCTCGGCCGACGACTTGCCGATGCCGGATGCGGCGCCGAGGACGACAGCCGTCTTGCCGGTGAGATCGAAGAGCTTGCGATAGTCAGTCACGGACGGATTCTCCCTGTTGCTGCTATCCCTTGTAGCCCATCAGCAGGCGGGGCAGCCACAGCGAGAACGCGGGGACGTAGGTCACGAACATCAGAGCTGCGATCAGGGCGGCGTAGAATGGCAGGATGGTGCGCATCACCGCGCCCACCGAGATGCCGCCGATGGCGCAGCCCACGAACTGCGTCGTTCCGACCGGCGGGGTGTTCAGTCCGAGGGCGCAGTTGATCAGCATCAGCATGCCGAACTGCACCGGATCCATGCCCGCCTTCATCGCGATCGGCAGGAAGATCGGGGTGCAGATCAGGATGGTCGCCGCCATGTCCATGAACGTGCCGAGCACGAACAGGATGACGTTGATGAGCAGGAAGATGACCCAGGGCTGCGACGAGACCTTGTTCATCAAATCGCCGGCGAAGTCGGCCACCTCGTAGAGCCCCATCAGATACTGGAACATGGTGGAGACGCCGATCAGCAGCAGCACCACGCCGGTCGTCTTCACGGCCTTGGCGGCAGCCCGCAGGAAGTTCGGCAAGGTCATGCTGCGGTAGATGAAGAAGGTCAGCAGGATCGTGTAGGTGACCGCGACGGCTGCGGATTCAGTTGCGGTGAAAACGCCGGACAGGATGCCCGCCAGGATGATACCGACGATCAGAAGACCAGGCAGCGCGGCTGCGAACGAGCGGAAGACCTCGGTCCAGCCCGGAAACTTTCCGGCCGGATAGCCGCGCTTCACCGCGACCGCGTAAGCGGCGACCAGCATGCACACCATCAGCACGAGCGCCGGCAGCAGGCCGGCGGCGATCAGCGCGCCGATCGACACCTTGCCTCCGGCGGCCAGCGCATAGATGATCATGTTGTGGCTGGTCGGCATCAAGGCTCCGACCAGCGAGGCGTGGGTGGTGACGTTGACGGCGTAGTCGGTGTCGAAACCTTCCTTTTTCATCATGGGGATCATCACCGCGCCCATCGCCGACACGTCGGCCACGGGGGAGCCGGAGACGCCGCCGAACAGCGTGCAGGCGACCACGTTCGACATGCCAAGCCCGCCGCGGATGTGCCCGACGAGATTCTTGGCGAGCTGCACGATCTTGTCGGCGACACCGCCATGCAGCATCAGCTCGCCGCTGAAGACGAAGAACGGGATGGCCAGGAAGGAGAAGATGTTCATCCCCGACATCATCTGCTGGAAGATGACGGCGACCGGCAGGCCTTCATAGAGGATGGTGCAGATCGCCGAGAGACCGATCGCGAAGGCGACCGGGACGCCGAGAATCAGGAAGCCGAAGAAGGTGGCGCCGAGAATGATCAGTTCCATGAGGGGACGACCTCTTCGCCGCGCAGGAGAGCAATGATGTGCTCGATTGAAAAGGAGACGATCAGGACACCGGAGGCGATCAGCGGGACGTAGCGGATGACCTCGGGCAGGCCGAGATTGGGTATCTTCACGGTTCCGACCGACGCCCCGAGGATCCAGCCGTTGTAGGCCATCGCAATGCCGAACACGGCCACCAGGACGTGGATCACGATCTCGATCTTCTCCCGCAGATGGTCCGGAAGCATCACCAGCAGACTGTCCATGCCGATGTGTCCGGCATCGCGCACACCGACGGCGGCTCCGATCAGCGTGACATAGAGGATCAGGACAAGTGCGAGGTTTTCCGTCCAGGTCGGACTGGAATTGAGCACGTAACGTCCGAACACCTGATAGAACACGATGGTGACGATGACGAGCAGTCCGGTCACGGACAAATACATGCCCACGCGAGCGACGGGAGCATTGATCCGCGACAGCAGGCCGCTCGACGGGCGTGCCGCTGCTTCCCCCTGCTCGTGGCTTGCGACGTGTGGGTCTGTCATCCAGGTCTCCTTGCGCGTCACCTTGCGAGGGTCCGGTGTCACCTCGCGGCGACGCCGGACCCGATGCCGCTCTGTTTTTACTTCGTGTCCTGGATACGCTTGACGAGGCCCTGCAGCTTTTCGTCACCGGCGAACTTCTGGTACACCGGCTTCATCGCGTCGACGAATTCCGCCTTGTTGGCGATGGTGACGACCTGAACGCCGGCGGCCTCGACGGTCTTGCGGGAGGCCTGCTCACGCTCGTCCCAGAGCTTGCGCATGACGGGCACCGATTCCTTGGCCGCCTTGCGGATCATCGCCTGATCCTCCTTGCTCAGCGTGTCCCAGACCTTCTTGGACATCACGAGAACCTCGGGTGCCAGGGAGTGCTCGGTGATGTTGTAGAACTTGGCTGCCTCGAAGTGGCGCGAGGATTCGTAGGAGGGCCAGTTGTTCTCGGCTGCGTCCACGAGGCCGGTCTTGAGAGCGGTATAGACCTCGCCATACGGCATCGGCGTCGGGTTGGCCCCGAGGCTCTGGATCATGCCGACCCACAGGTCGGATTGCTGGACGCGAATCTTCAGGCCCTTGAGGTCGGCAAGCGACTTGACCGGTGCCTTGACGGTGTAGATGGACCGGGCGCCGCTGTCGTAATAGGCAAGGCCGACCAGTCCTGCCGGCTCCATGGCGGCGAGGATCTCGTCGCCGATCGGCCCGTCAAGCACCGTACGCATGTGCTGCGTGTCGCGGAACACGAAGGGCAGGCACAACGCGATGGTCTCAGGCACGAAGTTGTTCAACGGCGATGCGTTGATCCGCATCATGTCGAGCGCGCCGATCTTGAGCTGCTCGATGGTGTCCTTCTCGGAGCCCAGGGCTCCGTTCGGAAACACCTTCACGCCGAGCTTGCCGCCGCTCGCCGTTGCGAGCTGCTTGCCCATGAACTTGACGGCCTCGACGGTCGGATAATCGGCGGGGTGGATGTCGGCGGAGCGGAAATCGCGTGCGGTCGCCACGGGCGCTGAGACCGCCAGTGCAATGGCTGCGATGATACCGGTTAGTGTCTTCATCTGGGTTTCCTCCTGGGTTGATTATGTTGTCGTTGGGCGGGTGCTGCAGGCCGCCTTGGGTCGCGCTTCTTCAGGTGTGAAGTCAAGCGCCACAACTGCACCACCTTGGTAGGGTTGCGCGACGGAGTCGAGCGGATTCGGTTGCTTCGAAGGCTTCCAGCCGGCGGAGCGCAGGTCGATGCCGCGCGTGGGCAACTGGCCGCGCGGCGGCAGGTGCCGGCCCCCCTGCAATCGCGCCTCGCTCTCGGCCAATGCCGGATGCGAGGTAACGATGCTCGTCGTATCCATGAACGTTCCCCTCGTTTTGGCTCGACCGCTATTGCTTGCGGCTTGGAGGCTCGGACGAGACGGTCGTCCCATCCTGTGCGAACGCGCTGCATCAGCGCATGTCGCCACTGTCGTCCCTAGGGCGGGCGGCATTCTGAGTCCAAGCCAAATCCGGCATCGATCAATGCATAAGTTGCATCGATGGACCGCGCGGGCGCCCCTGGCCAAACGGCGGGTGGCCCTTGTTCGCGACGCGGTCTGGCCGCTCCACGGCGTCATGCTGTTCGTGCCGATGCGCGCGACTTATCTACTGGCGCTCTCGCTCCGGCTGCCGTGGTGCCTGCGGTAACGCTCGGCGCACCGGCGCGTGACTTGACGTCGTCGGCGCAGCTCCGCCAAGATGCGCCGAAACAGAACGGAACATCCCGAGGGAATGTCATGCCGCGGAAGCTGATCGATATTTCCGTGCCGCTCAAAAACGACGTCACGGCCGATCCGCCAGGCAATCACCCGACGGTCCAGTACATCGATCACCAGCAGGGCCTGCCGCGCATGCTGCAGTTCTTCGACGGCCTCAAGGCAGAGGATCTGCCGGATGGCCAGGGTTGGGCCGTCGAGCAGGTCTCGCTCTCGACGCATAACGGAACGCATCTCGACGCGCCCTGGCACTTCCATCCGACCATGAACCGCGGCGAGCGGTCATGGACGATCGACGAGGTGCCGCTGGAATGGTGCTTTCAGCCCGGCGTGAAGCTCGATTTCCGGCATCTGCCTGATGGCTACGTCGCCACCGCCGAGGACGTCGAGAAGGAGCTCAAACGCATCGGACACAAGCTGTCGCCGCTGGAGATCGTTGTCGTCAACACCAGCGCCGGCGCGAAGTTCGGACAGGCCGATTACGTCAACTCCGGCTGCGGCATGGGCTATGAGGCCACCATGTATCTGCTCGAACGCGGCGTGCGGCTGACCGGCACCGACGGCTGGAGCTGGGACGCGCCGTTCGTCTACACCGCAAAGAAATATGCTGAAACAAGAGATGCCGGCCTGATCTGGGAAGGTCACAAGGCGGGACGGCACATAGGTTATTGCCATCTCGAGAAGCTGCACAATCTCGACAAGCTGCCCTCGACCGGGTTCACGGTCTCATGCTTTCCGGTGAAGATCGAGCGTGCCTCCGCCGGCTGGACCCGCGCGGTTGCGATCATCGACAGTTAGGTGCTCACCGTCAGGTGCCGTCGAGGCCGCTTTCGACGAGCTCGCGTAGCGCGTCGGTGTCGAGCACGACGATGGCGCCATGCTCGAGACGAACCCAGTTGCGTCCAGACCAGGCGCGCAATTGCTTGTTGATGCTCTCGCGTGTCATCCCCACCATCTCGCTGATCTCCTGCTGCGTGATGGCAAGCGTTCCGCTGCCGGAGTCGAACTTGCGCTCTTCGGTGAGGCCGAGCAGCGCACTCGCAAGCCGGCCCGGAAGATTCTGCAGGATCACCTGCTCGACCTGCTGGCTGGTCCAGCGCAGGCGCGCGCAGAGCAGTTCGATGAATTTCATCGCCAGCGCCGGCTGGCTCTTCACGAACGGCAGGAAGTCGCGGCGGTCGATGATATAGAGCTCGCAATTGGTGTTGGCGGTCGCGTCGGCCGACCGCGGCGCGCCGTCGAGAACCGCGATCTCGCCAAAAATTTCTCCGGGACCAATCAAATTGAGAATAGCGTTCCGGCCATCGGGCGATGAGGAGGAAATCTTCACCGTCCCCGTGATCACCGCGAACAGGTTGTTGCCCGGATCGCCCTTCGCTGCGATCGTCGCACCGCGCTTCACCGTGGTGTGCTTGGCGTAGCGGCAGAGCTGATCGAGCGCGTCCGGTTCCAGATCCGCGAAGATCGGATGCTTGCGCAGGACCGATAATTTGTTGCCCGACGACTGTCGGGGGTCGCCGGTCTTGTCCTGAGGCACGCCGGGACTCCTAAGACTGCGAGGCACTGGGGTTCCTGCGTAGTCAGTGTTGCCCGGCTTTTCAACCGGAAAGCATGCGCGCGGTTTTAGACAAATGCCGCAAAAGCGCGCATCCGAAGGATGCGCCAATGCGTTACCGTCGATGCAGAGTTGCGGGCACCGCAAGTCGCGATTGCGTCGAGGCGCTACCGAACAGCCAAGATCCGGCCTGGCAAATCCCGTCCGCACGCGGAAATGCGACTGTGATCTCAGGAGCTTCGACGCTTGGCGTCCGGATTGGCGCTCGGATTGGCGCCCGGCTTGGCGTCCGAGTCGAGCCGGCCCGGGCCGGCGGCATTGATCGTGATCAAAAATCAG
Source organism: Bradyrhizobium sp. P5_C12 (assembly GCF_054049735.1). Classification (NCBI taxonomy): domain Bacteria; kingdom Pseudomonadati; phylum Pseudomonadota; class Alphaproteobacteria; order Hyphomicrobiales; family Nitrobacteraceae; genus Bradyrhizobium; species Bradyrhizobium sp. P5_C12. The sequence goes on along the minus strand of NZ_JBFULU010000040.1, from coordinate 33,226 downwards.
AGAGCGCGGCGGAATGACCTGGCCTCAGGCGGCGGCCAAGGCTTCGACCCGTGCGGGGTCGAGCAGGCTGATACCGCCATGAATGATCTCGATCACGCCGTTCCGCTCGAGCTTGGTGAAAGTCCGGCTGACGGTCTCGATGGTCAGGCCGAGATAGTCGGCGATGTCCTGGCGGCTCATCGGAAGTGGAACCGTGTCCGACGATCCCTTGAGCGCGAACAAGCGTTCGCGCCAGCCGAGCAGAAAGGTCGCGACCTTCTCGTCCGCCGAACGCCGGCCGAGCAGGACCATGTGGTCGCGTGCCTGGCTCAACTCGCGAATGGCCAGCTCGTTGATCCGCCGCAAGAGATGCGGCCGGTCCTCGATGAAGTGGCCGAAGGGCGCCTTCGCGAACTGGCACACGGTCACCGCACCGATCGCATCGGCCGAAAAATTGTGGCGGCCGGAAATATTCATCCCCAGGAAATCGCCGGGCAACGCGAACCCCACGATCTGCCGCCGACCGTCGGGCAACAGCTTGTAGAGCCGCATGACGCCTTCGAGGAGATTGTAGAACGAGGTCGTGATGTCCTCCTCGGAAAATACGGTCTCCCCCGCGGCGAAATGGACGCGGCGCCCGAGATGCTCGAATTCCTTCAGCTCGGCTGGGTCCAGCGACGAGCAGACCGAGAAATCGCGGACCGCACAATCGCGACAGAAACGCCCATTCGGCTCGATCGTCACCACGGAAGCCTTCATCCACCGCTCCAAGCGCCGACAGCCCTCCGCACCAGGCCGAGTCCACCGCGCCGACTGCATCTTACTGCACCGCGCCAAAGTCGATTGACCCAGATCAAATTTGACGCGCATCCGCGCCCTATCTGCTGCCAGAGTTCGACGGGATCACTTTCCATGCTGCGAAGCGCGCTACGTCACGGCCTGTTCGGGCTGCTGCTTGTCACTCCTGCGCTCGCCGCCCCGACCGCCGAACAGCGCGGCAAGGTCTTTGCGCGGGCCAATTGCGCGGGCTGCCACGCGATCGACCGCGGCTCGGACAGTCCGCTCAAGATTGCGCCTCCGCTGCGCAACCTGCACCAACGTTATCCGATCGAGACCCTTGCGGAGGCGCTCGCCGAAGGCATCTATACCGGCCACGCCGATATGCCCGCCTTCGAGCTCAATCCGAACCAGATCCACGACCTGCTGTCCTACCTGAAGACGCTCGAACAGCCGGCGCGCACGCGCTAGACGGATTGCACCGTCCAGCCGATCAGTTCCTTGGCGATGCGGGCGAAGGCAGCATCGAATGCTGCGACCGCCGCGGCAGGCTCGACCTTGTCGAGCTTCTCGCTGGCCTCGACGAGACGCGATGCGACCACCTTGCCGTTCTTGTCGACGATTCGCGCCGATAATCCGATCTCGACCCGTGTCTCGCCCTCCGTGGCAATGCGGAAGCGCCTGATGTCGATCAGGAGCTGATAGTCCGCCTGTCCGAGATCGGTCGTTCGCAACGGAGCGTGGGCGATATCGTAGTTCTCGAAACTGTCGATCAGCCGCGCCTGGACCAGTTTTGGAATGCTGTCGGCCCAGAGGAAGTCCGCAAAGCCCGGATTGTCCCCGCTGGGCGAGAACAGCATGCGCTGGGTCTGGAGCATCGCGACCGCTGTCGGCTCGGGAATGACCAGCGACGCGGACAGCGTCTTGCCGGCCGGCCCGAGATTCTGCGGCGTGCGCAGGTCGTAGGTGATCTTCTGCGCGGGCGCGCCGCCGCCGGTCATCTTCTCGAGGCCCGCCAAGATGCCGTCGAGCTTGCCGGTGTTGCGCGCAAGACCATCGGAGAACGTCTTGAAGTTGGCGATGGTATCCTTCAGCGGGCCGGAATTGTCCTCCAGCACGGAATCAACCCGCCGCAGCGCATCGCGCGCCGCCTGCGTCATGCTCTGGCCTGCGCCGGCCTCGGCGATCAAGGTCAAGGGTTCGCCCGATTTGACCACGATCATGCCGCCCTCCAGCGTCACCACCGGCACGCCGGTCAGCCCCTGGAAATCGAGACCGACCCTGGTGTCGGCGCGCACCGGCGTCGCTGTAGCAACCGAGATCGTCGCATTGACGAAGCGCGGATTGTCCGGCGCGAGCCCGAGTTGGGTGACTTCACCCACGCGGATGCCGTTGAACAGCACCCCGGCGCCGACCAGAAGCCCCGGCACCGGTCCCTGGAATTGCACGTGGTAGTTCGTGCGCGGCCCGATGCCGCCGGTGTTGTTCAGCCAATAGACGAAGCCGAACACCGCAAGGATCGCGGCCAGCACAAAGGCGCCGATCAGCACGTAGGGAGCGCGGGTTTCCATGTCTCATCTCATCTGGGGTTGCAGCATCTGCGAGCGCTTGCCGTGGAAATAGGCGCGCACCCAGGGATGCTCGGATTGCAGCAGGTCGCGCATCGGGCCGATCGCCACGATCTTGCCGTCGGCGAGCGCGGCGACGCGATCGCAGACCGTGGTAAGGCTCGCGAGGTCATGGGTGACCATGAACACGGTCAGGCCCAGGGTCTTCTGAAGCGTCCCGAYCAGCGCGTCGAAATCGCCGGCGGCGATCGGATCGAGGCCGGAGGTCGGTTCGTCCAGGAACAGGATCGGGGGATCGAGCGCGAGCGCGCGCGCCAGCGCCACGCGCTTGGTCATGCCGCCGGACAGTTCCGCCGGATATTTGTCGCCGTCCAGCGCTCGTAGCCCGACCATCTCGAGCTTGGCGATCGCGATCTCGTCCATCAGCTCCTGCGACAGCACGAGATTTTCGCGCAGCGGAAACTGAACGTTCTGCCGCACCGTCAGCGAGGAGAACAGCGCGCCCTGCTGGAACAGGATGCCCCATGTCGTGGCCGCACCTTGCGTATGGCCGCCGATAGACTGCCCCATGACCTCGATGGCCCCGCTTCGGCGCGGGATGAGGCCGATGATGGTGCGCATCAGCACCGACTTGCCGCCGCCGGACGCTCCCACCAGCCCGAGGATTTCACCCCGGCGGACGTCAAGCGACAGGTGGTCGAGCACGGTCTGACGGCCGAAGCCGACCACGAGGTCGCGGACGCGGATCGCGAACTCCTGCTGCAATTCGGGCATCGTCACATTCCGATCGAGGCAAAGAAGATCGCGAACAGGCCGTCGAGCACGATCACGAGAAAGATCGACTTCACCACCGACGTCGTCGTCTGCCTGCCGAGCGACTCGGCACTGCCCTTCACGCGCAGTCCTTCGCTACAGGCGACGATCCCGATCACCAGCGCCATGAACGGCGCCTTCAGGATGCCCACCTCGAAATGGGCGACGGAGATGGCCTCTTGCAGCCGCGCGATGTAGATCGCCGGCCCCATGTCGCCATAGAATTGCGCAACCAGCCCGCCGCCGTAGAGCGCGGCAACCGATCCGATGAAGGCGAGGATCGGCAGCGCAATGACCAGGGCCGCAACGCGCGGCAAAATCAGAACGTGGACTGGATCGAGCCCCATGGTGGAGAGCGCGTCGATTTCCTCGCGCATCTTCATCGAGCCGAGCTCGGCGGTGTAGGCACTTCCCGAACGGCCGGCCACCATGATGGCGACGATCAGCACGCCAAGCTCGCGCAGCACGAGGATGCCGACCATGTCGACAGTGTAGGATTCCGCGCCGAACCTGCGGAAATGGAAGAAGCCCTGCTGGGCGATGATGGCACCGATCAGGAAGGTGATCAGAACGACGATGGGAATCGCCTGCCACCCGATCCGGTAGAGCTGATAGACCAGCGATGTCAGTCGCAGCGAGCGTGGCCGGCGCACGACGCCGATCACGGCCATGAACAATGCGCCGATCATTTGAAGAAAGATCGTGATGTCTTCCCTAGCATCGATCGTCGCCTTGCCGAGATCGTTCAGCCTGAGGAGAACCAGGTTCGGCGCGGCTGCAGGCGGCGGCGTGTGGCGGTTGACCTGACGCACCTCGTCCATCAGGCCACTGAAATGATCGGCCATGCCGACGATCTCGGCCGGCCTGCCGGATGACGCAGCCTTGCGCGACAGTTTCTCCAGGATCCAGGCGCCGAGCGTGTCGAGCGCGCTGACGCCCGACATATCCAGTCTCACGGCTCTGGATCGATCCACATCCGTCCCGACCGACCGGGACAGCGCTTCGAGCGCCGACACATTGGCTGCGATCCACGGCCCCTGGGGACGCAGTTCGAGCGCATCGCCGGACGGCGTCGCCAGCAGCAGAGGTTCCGAATTCACGTTCCACCTCACCGGGACAATTGGTCCCCATTCAGCCGCCAGTTCTAGGCCAGCATGTGGCGGCGGGCTTGACCTGTCTCAAGACCGGGACCACGCCCGCCCCTTGACGCAAATCAAGCGCGGTCGCGCCGGCGGACCTTAGGTTCGCTCCATTCAATGGAGCGATCAAATCCATGTTCGACAGCGACAGGATGAGTGAAGAACTGCGGACGTTGAAGGTCGACGTCACACGCCTGCTGAGCACGGCCGGCGAGGAGATGCTCGACGGATCAAAGGACCGCGCCGAGGCCCTCGCCGATCAGATCAAGGCCGCGCTCGCCGAACTCGGCGAGACCGTCAGCGAGGAGCAGGAACGGCTTCATGGTCTCGTCACGGAGCGCCCGGTCGCCTCGCTCGCGTCCGCCTTCGCGCTCGGCGTGGTCGTCGGCTTCATGCTGAGGAGGCACTAGGTGAATACCGAAAATGTCGTCAAACACCTGCGCGTGCTGTGGCGTACGGACAGGCTCATCGCCGACATCAGACTGCGCCATCTGCTGATCGGGCTCGGCCTGCGTGCCTTCGCGGCGCTGATCGCCGCATTCGGACTCCTGATGCTGGAGCTGTCGGCGTATTTCGCGCTGGTGCAAATCTGGAGTGCGATTGCCGCGGCGGGCATCCTCGGCGCCGTCAATTTCGCCATCGCGGGGATTCTCTTCGTCATCGCGGGGCGTGCCCCCTCGGGCCGCGATATCGAACTTGCGAATGAAATTCACGCGTCTTCCGTCGAAGCGATTCAACTGGAGGCCCGAACGCTTCAGGCCCAGGTGAGCGGCGCAGTCCACCATCCGCTCAGCACAATCGTGCCGGTGCTGGTGCCGTTGATCGCGATCATAGTCAGGAGTTTGCGGACGACCGCCAAGGCGCCTGCCGCGGCAACGCCGGGCGAAGCAAATTCATAATCAAGGCGTTCAGAGCTTCAGCCTGACGTCACATATGTCGGGCTCGGTCGGATCCGGCTTCACCTCGAATCCGAGCTGGCGGCACATCTCGAGCATCGTGACGTTCTCCTTGAGCACATCACCCGAGATGGTCTTCAACCCCTCCGACTTCGCATAGTCGATGATCAGCTGCATCAGGGCCCAGCCGAGCCCCCTGCCCTTGAGGTCCGACCGCAGCAGGATCGCGTATTCGGCGGTCTCGTAGATCGAGTCCGAATGGAGCCGGACCACGCCAACCATCTCGTTGGTGGCCTCATCAAACGCGATGAAGGCCATCGCGCGGGCATAGTCGAGCTGGGTCAGGCGCGCGATGAACTCATGGGTGAACTCCTTCATCGGCGCAAAAAAGCGCAGGCGGAGGTCGTGCGGCGTCACGTGACGCAGGAATTCGTGGATGGTCGGCTCGTCCTCCGGGCGCAGAGGCCGCACGAAAATGCCCCAGCCATCCTTGATCTCGAGGTGGCGCTCCCACTGCGACGGATAGGCGCGGACGGCAAAATTGGCGGGACCGGAGCCGGCGAATTTCCGCTGCGGCGGCCCCACCACGACGCGCGCATCGACTGCCGTCACGCCGGTCTCATCCGCCAGCAGCGGGTTGATGTCGAACTCCCGGATCTCGGGGATGTCGGCCGCCATCTGAGCGAGCTTGACCAGCACCATGGCGACGGCGTCCTGCTTGACCGCGGGCACGTCTCGATAGGCACGCAGCAGCCGCGAGACGCGCGTGCGCTCGATCAGGTCACGGGCCAGTTGCAGGTCGAGCGGCGGCAGCGCCAACGCCTTGTCGTTGATGATTTCCACCGCCGTCCCGCCCCGGCCGAACACGACGACGGTGCCGAAGGTCGGATCATCGGCGAGACCCAGAATCAATTCACGCGCCTTCGCCTTGACGACCATGGCCTGCACGATGACGCCGCCGATGCGGGCCTCCGGACGCAGCTTCCTCGCCCGTGCCAGGATGTCGGATGCGGCGGCGCGCACGGTGGCCGGCGTGGTCAGGTTGAGAACGACACCGCCGACATCGGACTTGTGGACGATGTCGCGCGACATGATCTTCAGCACGACCGTGGCACCTTGCGCGAACATTTCGTTCGCATAGGTCACCGCCTGCTCGGCATCGGCCGCTGCATAGGTCGGCACCATCGCGATGTCGTAGGCTTCGAGCAGGCGCTTGATCTCGACGGGCTCGAGCCATTTGCGGCCGTCGGCGATCGCACTCGCAACAATCTGCCTCGCGGCCTGGGCGTCAGGCACGAACGTATCGGGCATCGCCGGAGGAACCTGGCTCAGCTCCTCCACGACTTCGCGGTGGCGGACCAGGTGCATGAAACCGCGGACTGCATCGTCTTCGGTCGGGTAGTTCGGGATGCCCGCGCCGGAGAACATTTCAATGATCTTCTGATCGGCCCCGACCCAGGCCGCAAGCACGGGCTTTGCCCATCGGCGGTGCTGCTCGCGATACTTGCTCACGCGTTCGGTCACCGTCGTTGCGATGTCGGCAGCGGAGGCGATCGCGGTTTGCACATTGAGGACCAGAACCGCGTCATTGTCGGGGTCGGCAAGCAGCGCCTCCAGCGCCGCCGCATAGCGCGACGCATCGGCATCGCCGACGATGTCGACGGGATTTCCGCCGGACCAGGTCGGCGGCAGCACATCATCGAGCTTCTTGCGGAGGTCCGCCGAGATGGACGCCGGAATTCCGCCAAGCTCGACCAATCGATCGACGGCGAGGACGCCGATACCACCGCCATTGGTCAGGATGGCGAGGCGCTTTCCCGTCGGCGATTCGACCCGGCCGAGCGTCTCGGCGCAGTCGAACAGCTCGCGCAGATCGGAGACCCGCAGGACGCCCGCGCGGCGGAACCCAGCGTCATAGACGGCGTCGGCACCGGCAAGCGCGCCCGTATGGGTGGCGGCAGCCTTCGCACCCTGCGCCATGCGGCCGGACTTCACCACGACGACAGGCTTCACGCGCGCCGCGGCCCGCGCCGCCGACATGAACTTCCGCGCGTCCTTGATCGCCTCGATATAGAGCAGGATCGCCCGGGTCTTGTGATCCATCGCGAAATAGTCGAGCAGATCGGCAATATCGACGTCGATCTGATCGCCGATCGAGACGATGCCGGAAAAACCGACGCCGCTCTGCGCGGCCCAATCCACCATACCGGCGGCGATCGCGCCCGATTGCGAAATCAGCGCCAGATTTCCCGCTCCGGGCATGTGCGCGGCAAAACTGGCATTGAGGCTCACGCCGGGCATCATGATGCCGAGGCAGTTCGGCCCAATCAGCCGCATGCCGTATTTGCGGGCCGCAGCGATTGCGGCGTCGTGCAGAGAGCCAGGTCCATGACCGAGTCCGGCCGAGACGATCAGCGCGCCCACCGAGCCGAGCCGCCCGGCTTGGTCGATGATGCCTGGAACCTCCCGCGCCGGTGCGGTGATGACCACGAGCTCGGGCACGAATTTCAGCCTCTCCAGGCTGCCGACCGCAGCGACCCCGCCGATCTCCGCATGGCGCGGGTTCACCAGACCAAACTGTCCCTTGAATTCGCCCTTGAGAATGTTCTCCAGAACGGCGCGCCCCACAGAGACCTGACGGGCGCTCGCCCCGACGAGCGCGACAGAACGCGGCGACAGCAGATTCTTCAAACGATAGGTCGACATGAAAGCAAATGCGCCCGGTCGGTGGACGGTTCCGATGGTTGGAGGTCAGGCCGGAAAGCTGGCAGCAAGCCTAGTGCGAGATCATAACCCAGCACGGTGGCTGGCCAATGACGGTCTTTGTCACACCGCCCCAAACGATCTCGTTCAGACGTGAATGATGATAGGCTCCCATCACGATCGCATCGATGGCATGGGAATTCGCCCAGCTTCCGAGCACCTTGCCGATCGAGCTGCCGCTGCCCTTCGTCGTTTCGAACGAGGCGTGGACACCGTGTTCCCTCAGATGGTCGACCAGAGCAGTTCCCGATTGCACCATCGCGTCGGTCACGTCGTCGGCCACGGTCACCACGCGGACCGAGGCGGCCGCCTGAAGGAGCGGCAGCGCGTCGCCGACCGCCCGCGCCGCACGCCCGGAGTGATCCCAGGCGATCATGACGTTCTCGAATTCCGGTCGCAGCTCGTCCACAAGCTGTTCCGGGCAGAGCAGCAGCGGCCGCCCGGATTCGAACAGCAACGTCTCGATGACGTGCTCCGTTCGACTGTCGTGCGGCTTCACAGGGACCAGCGTGAGATCGCTGAAACGCGCATGTTCTGCCAGGACCGACGCGATCTGGTCCGCCGGCACCTTGACCACGCGGCTTTGGGCGCGAATGTTGGCGCGGGACGCCGCAGCGGTGAACGCATTCAGAACCTGCTGCATGTCGCCTGCCCGAAGCGCCCATTTTGCGTCGGCGACATCCGGATCGTCGGGGAGCACCACCTTCGGCCGCACGAAAACATCTCCCTCAAGCGCAAGCGCGGTGATCCTGGCGCCGAGGTCGGCAGCGACAGCCACGCATTTCTCGATCGCGGCAAGCGCCGGCCCGCGCGGCTGGCCGACAAGCGGCAAAAAGACGTCCTTGATGGGCATCGGGTTTCTCCTTGCCGACCAGAATAGACCGGCTTTCGTCGGAAGGCTTGATCCTCATCAAGCCTTGGGGAGCTCCGTTCGGGCAGCCGACGACGGGCGTTGATGGAAGTCAAGGACTGGCCGCGATCCTGCTCTAAGGGTTAGCCTGGCTTGCTGCCCGACCGTTTGCCGGCGCATCCGCCTATGCCAGTTGAGATGACAGACGATTTTGCGACTCAGGAACGGATCTTTGCGGCGCTCACCAGCCCCGCCAACCATCCCGGCGTGACACGGATCGATACTCACGCCGCTTCGGTCATCCTCGACGGGACGCGCGCGCTGAAGATCAAGCGGGCAGTCCGGTTTCCGTTCCTCGACTATACGACCCTCGAGAAACGCAAGGCAGCCTGCGAGGAGGAGATCAGGATCAACCGACCGCTGGCGCCGCAGATCTATCATCGCGTCGTGGCGATCACCGAAGAGCCGGACGGATCGATAAGGGTCGACGGCCGTGGCCGGCCAATCGAGTATGCGGTCGACATGTCCCGCTTCGACGAAAGCCGGACGCTGGATCATCTGGCCAAGGCTGGCTCGCTGGACGCGGACCTCGTTTCGGCCGCCGCTGACGCGATCGTGGCTTCGCATGCCGCCGCGATACGCGCGGACGGCGAGACATGGGTTTCCTCCATCCCCGGCCTGATCGATGGAAACAGCAACGGCCTGCGGACGGGCAACCATTTTAAGGTTGGGGAGATCGAGCAGCTCGGAAAGGCGTCTCACGAGGCATTTTTGCGCGCCCGCCCCTCGCTTGAAGAGCGCGGACATCTGGGCTACGTGCGCCGCTGCCATGGCGACCTGCATCTTGCGAACATCGTGCTGATTGACCAGCAGCCCGTCCTGTTCGACGCCATCGAGTTCGACGCACAGATGGCAACTGTCGACGTGCTCTACGATCTCGCATTCACGCTGATGGACCTGTTGCGCTACGACCAACCATTGGCGGCCAACATCGTCCTGAACCAATATCTCGCTGCAACACCGCCCGAAAACCTCGACGCGCTCGGCGCCCTGCCGCTGTTCATGTCCATTCGCGCGGCGATCCGCGCCCAGGTGGCACTGGCACGGCTGAAGCCGCCGCATTCCAGCGATCCCGGCATTCTTGACGAAGCCCGCCGTTATTTCGACCTCGCCCGGGCGCTGATCCATCCTCCCGCTCCCCGCCTGGTCGCGGTCGGTGGACTGTCGGGTACCGGAAAGACGGTTTTGGCCCGAACGCTCGCGCCGGCGGTGGCGCCGCTCCCGGGGGCTGTCGTGCTGCGCAGCGACGTTGTTCGCAAGCAGATGTTCGGAGTCAGGAATACTGACCGGCTGCCGTCATCCGCATACACGCCAGAGCTCGCAGCGCGCGTTTACGAGACGTTGGCCCGACACGCCCGGCGCGTGCTCGCCCAAGGCCATTCCGCGATCGTCGACGGCGTATTCGCCCGCGATTACGAACGCGACGCATTCGCGGCGCTGGCCCGGGAGTGCAACGTGCCTCTGAGCGGCCTGTTCCTGGTTGCGGACCTGGCGACGCGGCAAGCGCGAATCGGAAGCCGCCACGGCGACGCGTCCGACGCCACGCAAGAGGTTGCCGCGCTGCAAGAGCACTATAATATCGGCCATGTCGGTTGGGCGACCATCGATGCATCCGGAGCCCCCGAGCAGACGCTCCAGCGCTGCCGGGACGCGATCGCTGAGGGCAAATAAGGCAATCTGATTGGCGCGGGCAAGGATGGCGCGACCCACCACGACCTCGACGGCAGCCGCTCGCGCCATGCCGGCGGTGCGACGTAATGCCCTGCCCGGCCGCCTCAGCCCGGGGATGGCCTGCGATACGGCGTTTCGGATCATCGCGCGGCGTCATCTCGATGCCGTCCTCGCCCAGCATGACGGCACGTGCCGCGGCGATCCGGACGCCCTGCATCAGATCCGGATCGCGCTGACGCATCTGCGGACCGCCATCCGCTTCTTCTCGCCCATGGTCGACGACGCGCTGCAGCCGAAAGTCTGGGCCGAGCTGAAATGGCTGAACAGCCAGCTCGGCATGGTACGGGACCTCGACGTGGCGATCGAACGCGTAGTCGCCGAGAGCGGCGACGAGCTTGCCGTGATTGCCGAGCTTCAGCACTGGGACGAGAAGCGCGCCGAGAGCCACCGCCTGCTGGCGCGCGCGCTGCAGTCCGCACGCTATCGCCGCCTGGTCGAGCAGACCTCGGCCTGGATCGAGAGCGGACCCTGGTCGACCAGGCGGAGCAAGGAAGCCATCCGCCTGCGCCGCTGCCCGCTCGCCGACCACGCGACGGCGCAGCTCGCCGAATGGGAAAAGACGTTGCTCAAGAAGGCTCGGAAGCTCGGCAAGCTCGACGTCGAGAAGCGGCACAAGCTGCGGCTTCTCAACAAGCGAATGACCTATTCGATGGAATCGCTGGAAGACCTGTTCGCAGACAAGTCGCTCGCGAAACAGAAGTCGATCCTCAAACAGTTGCGCAAGGCGCAACGGTCTCTCGGACAATTGAACGACGATGCGCGAGGGCAAACCCTGGCTGCGTCATTGAACGGGGCGGGTCCCGAGGCCGCTATTCGCTTCCTCAACCGCAAGCGCGAGAAGAAGCTGTTGCGAACGGCCTCGACGGCCTACCGGAAACTGGACAAAGCCAAGCCCTTCCGCTCCTCTGACCTCGCGCCGAATTCGGAGCCCAACGACTAGGTGTGGACGTAGTCTCCCGGTGCGTCGGGCAAGCCACCAACGTTTCCAAACCCGACCGGCGGGGGATCGCAGAGATCGCCGGACCTCGCGGTGAGCCACCGAGTCCATTCCGGCCACCAGGAGCCTTCAACATGCGGCGCCAATTTCAGCCATTCGTCGCGGTCGACATAGGGCGCATCCGCCGCTTTGGTCATGACCTGGTAGCTATGCCCAGGCCCGTCGGGAGGCGCCACGACGCCGGCGTTATGACCGCCGCTGGTCAACAGGAACGTCACATCGGCATCGACCTGATAGTGAGTCTTGTAGACCGATCGCCACGGTGCCACGTGATCCCGGAGCGTGCCGACGACAAACATCGGCGTGTGGATGTCGGAGAGTGAGATGCTCTTTCCGTCGACACGGTAGCGGCCTTCAGCGAGGTCATTGCCGAGGAACAGCTTGCGCAGATAATCGGAGTGCATGCGATAAGGCAGGCGCGTGGCGTCTGCGTTCCACGCCATCAAGTCGCTTGGCGGTGCCCGCTCTCCCATCAGGTAGCCGTGCGACAGCCGCGACCAGATCAGATCGTTCGAACGCAGAAGCTGAAAGGCGCCGGCCATCTGTGTCGTGTCGAGGTATCCCCGCTGCCACATCATGTCTTCGAGAAAGGCGACCTGACTCTCGTTGATGAAGAGCGTCAGCTCGCCAGCCTCGGTGAAATCCGTCTGAGCGGCAAGCAATGTGATTGTCTTCAGCCGGTTGTCGCCGTCGCGGGCCATCGCGGCAGCCGCAATCGACAGCAGGGTGCCGCCAAGGCAGTAGCCAAGGGCATGAACCTTTCGGCGCGGCAGGATGCAGGTGATCGCATCCAGGGCAGCGCTGACGCCCGATTTGCGATAGTCATCGAAGGTCACATCGCGATCGCTCGCGACCGGATTGCGCCAGGAGATCGCAAATACGGTGAAGCCCTCGCCGGTCAGATATCTGACCAGCGAATTCTGCGGCGACAGGTCGAGGATGTAGTATTTCATGATCCAGGCCGGCACGATCAGGATCGGCTCGGGCCGCACCTTGTCGGTGGTCGGATGATACTGGATCAGCTCGATCAGCGCGTTGCGGTAGACCACCTTGCCGGGTGACGTCGCGACGGTCTTGCCTACGACGAACTGCTCATCGCCTGCCGGCTTTCCTGGAGAAAGCAAGCGTAACAAGTCGCGGTACCAGTTCTGCCGCCCGAATGCGAAATTCTCTCCTCCGCTCTGGAACGCCTTCAGAAGAACTTCGGGATTGGTGGCGGCGAAGTTCGAGGGCGCCAGCATGTCGAGCATCTGGCGTCCCGAAAACTCGACGATCGCCTCGTTCGCGGACGCGACGCCATGCACGCCGGTCGCAGCATCGCGCCACCACCGTTCCCCGAGCAGAAACGACTGCGCCAACAGGTTGAACGGAGGGCTTTCCCATGATGGTGCCGCGAAACGACGGTCCTGCGCTTGCGGCTTGATGACCGACCAGGGGTTTTGACCCGGTGCAGCAACATGCGCCACTGCATCGAGATACCGGCCGGTATCTCGAACGACGGTGCGAGCCTTCTCCAGCTGGCGCTGCGGTGCTGCCGCAAGATGCGAACCCCAATCGAGGTAGGCGAGCCACAGTGCTAACGGCGAAATCCCACCGGTCAGTCGAGCCAGCATCGCATGGAAGGTCCGATCGAGCGGATATGGCTCGGTTCCGGGCCGCGCATCGGCAGCCGCGAGATGGGACGGCTGTTCGACGATTGAGCTTGGCAATCCGGAGCTCTTCGCCAGGTCAACGGGTGGCTCGGGCGTCGGTTGCCCTTCAGCCAACTGAAGGTTTGAGGTCTGCGTCGCCCTCATGGTCCGGTATTCTTGTGCATTTCCGATTTCACTTCCATGACAGCGTCGACCGGGCGGGGCCGATCGTCGAGCAGTCTGAAGGCCGCTGCCAGTATCCGCTCGCCGTGCCGGAAATACCGATCGCAATCACGGCGGATAAAGTCGAGCTGGTGCTGACTGCACTCCCTGTACATGGTCCCCCAGTTCCTCACGGAATGGGAGCTGGCCAGCTTCGATACGAACTCCGCGAACAAATGCGTCTCCGTTTGCGCTCGGTCCAGGAGTTCGTTGGCCGCAAAGACGATCTCCTCGAACATGAGCCCTTGCGCGCCGAGAGCGGTATCCAGGGCGCGTCGGTTCGCATCCGCCAACCCGGCGATCGGATCAGAGAGCAATGGTTCGGCCGCAGGCTCCTGCGGCTTGGCGAGCTCACTCACGATCAACCTCCTGACCACCCATGAGGGTGCTTGTTCTTCATGATACGGCCGCCCGTTCCGAGAATATTGAGCTGCATCAAGCCGGGCTGCCCGTCGCGGCGGACTTGGCTCGATTGACCTGGGTCAAAATCGCGTGGCGGCGCCTGGACTAGGCTCGATCTTGGAAGTCCATCACAATCTGCGGAGTACCTCCATGCGGGCCCATCAGATCATGACCCGGTCGGTCATTTCGGTCACCCCCGACACCAGCATCGTCGAGGCGGCGAACATCATGCTGAAGCGGCACGTCAGCGGCCTAGCGGTGGTCGACGATGCCGGCAAGCTCGTCGGCGTCGTCTCGGAAGGAGACTTCATCCGCCGCGGCGAAATCGGCACCGGGCGCAAGCGCGGGCGCTGGCTCAGGTTCATCCTCGGTTCCGGCAAATCGGCCAGCGACTTCGTCCACGAGCACGGCCGCAAGGTCTCGGACGTGATGACAGCCTCTCCCGTGACCATCACCGAGGATACCGCGCTCGCCGAGATCGTCGACCTCATGGAGCGCAACAACGTGAAGCGCCTGCCGGTAGTCCGCGGCGACAAGGTCGTCGGCATCGTGTCGCGCGCCAATTTGTTGCAGGCGGTGGCCGGGCTCGCCCGCGAGGTGCCGGATCCGACGGCCGACGACGATCACATTCGCAGCCGCATCATCGACACCATGGAGAAGAATGACTGGTGCCCGTTCGGGCTGAACGTCATCGTTCGCGACGGCATCGTTCACCTCAGCGGCGTCATCACCGAGGAACGCGCGCGGCAGGCCGCGGTCGTCGCCGCGGAGAACGTGGAAGGCGTGAAGAAGGTGCACGACCATCTTTGCTGGGTCGACACCATGTCAGGCGTCTATCTGAACTCGCCCGAGGACGACGACCTCGCCAAGGCGAGCTAGATGCGCTCTTCAGCGGGGAATGACGGCGGTGGCCTCGATTTCGACGCGTGCCGCCTTCTCGACGAGGCGGACGACCTGCACCAGCGCCATCGCAGGATAGTGTGCGCCGAAGATCGTTCGGTAGACCTTGCCCAGCTCCTTCAAATTGGTCAGGTACTCGTCCATGTCGACGACGTACCAGGTCAGGCGCACGAGATGCTCGGGCCGCGCGCCGGCCGCGGCGAGAATCGCCGCAATATTACCCAGGGTCTGACGCACCTGCCCGACAAAGCCGTCCGCGAGACGTTCCTCGGCGTCCCAGCCGATCACCCCGCCGGTAACGACGATGCGCCCCTCAGCAGCCATGCCGTTGGCATAGCCCTTCGGCATCGGCCAGCCTGACGGCTGGAGCACCTGCGCCACTGAACGGGCCTCGTCCTCGGCTGCGATCGGCAGCACCGCAAGTTGCGGGCCTTCCGGCGTCGTCACGGACAATTCTCTACCTTTCTCTCATTGTGCCGCGACGCCCGATGACGTCGCCGCGGCCTGCGCCAATTGCCGCAAGGCAAAGCGCTTCAACTTGCCGGTCTCGGTCTTCGGCAGTTGCGTCACAAACTCGATCGCGCGTGGATACTTATAAGGCGCGATCTCGCGTTTGACGTGCTCCTGCAATTCGGCCACGAGTTGAGCATCCGGTGTCACACCGGCCGCAGCAACGACATACGCCTTCACGATCATACCGCGCGCTTCATCCGGCGCACCGACGACGCCGCACTCGGCAACCGCCGCATGCGTGAGCAGCGCCGCCTCGACGTCAGTGCCCGCGATGTTGTAGCCGGCCGACACGATCATGTCGTCGGAGCGCGACTGGTACCAGAAGTAGCCGTCGGCATCCATCAGATAGGTATCGCCGGTGACGTTCCAGCCATTCTGGACGTATTTGCGTTGCCGCTCGTCGGCAAGATAGCGGCAGCCGGTCGGCCCGCGTACCGCGAGCCGGCCCATCGTGCCCGGCGGCACGTCGTTGCCGGCATCATCAACGATCTTGGCTTCATAGCCTGGCACGGGCTTGCCGGTTGCACCGGGGCGGATCTCGTCTTCGGTCGCGCTGATGAAGATGTGCAGCATCTCGGTCGCGCCGATGCCATCCATGAGCTTGATGCCAGTGGCCTTGAGCCAGGCATCGAATGTCGGCCTGGGCAGCGTCTCGCCGGCGGAGACGCACTTGCGCAGCGAGGAAATGTCGCGGCCGGGGAGCTTGCCGATCATGGCGCGATATGCGGTCGGCGCCGTGAAGCAGACCGTGGTCTTGTACTGCTCGATCGCGCTCAAAATATCGTCCGGCGTCGTCTTCTCCAGCACGACGAAGGAGGCGCCGATATGCATCGGAAACAGCACGCCACCGAAGCCGAAGGTGAAGGCGAGCGGTGCCGAGCCGACGAAGCGATCCTTTTGCTCAGCACGCAGAATATTGTGCGCATAACCGTCGCACACCGCCAGCATGTCCCGGTGGAAATGCATGGTGCCCTTGGGATCGCCGGTCGTGCCCGACGTGAAGGCGATCAGGCAGACGTCGTCGGAGGCGGTATCGACCGCGGAGAATTCAGGACTTGCATCCGCGATCAGCGTCTCGAGCGAATCCGCCGCCCCGTTGCCCCAATAGACGACACGCTTGAGACCGGGCGCGACCGCTTTCGTCTTCTCCATCTCGTCGGACAGCTTCCCGTCACAGAGCGCGAGCGTGATCTCGGCCTTCTGGATCGGATAGGCCAGCTCCTTGGCGCGCAGCAGCGGCATGGTCGCCACGACGATGCCGCCGGCCTTGATCACCGCGAGATAGGTCGCAACCATCATGGGGTTGTTGGCCGAGCGCAGCAGCACGCGTCCGCCGGTCACGAGACCCAGCTTGCCGACCAGAACATTGGCAATGCGATTCACCAGCTCCTGCAGCTCGCGATAGCTGTAGCTGATCGCGGGACTGATGACGCAAGGTGCGTCGCCATGCCCCTGCTCGACCCAGCGATCGACGAAATAGCTGACGCAGTTCAATCGCGGAGGGTAGTGCAGCTCCGGCCGCGTGAAGATGAATTCGGGCCAGAGCTCTCGCGGCGGCAGATGCTGCCGCGCGAATGTATCGACATGGGCCGTCGCAGCGTTGCCGTCATACGAGCCCGACACTTGAATCTTGGCGGCGTTGGCCATCGCACGCTCCTTTGCGCATGGAAAGCACCCGGCAGCACTATCGGAGAAACATTTTAGGCTTAAAACAATTCGGCGCAATAGCGGATTTTGAGCATCCCGTGCTTTTTCCTGCGGCAAAAGGGATTGGCCCCTGCTCGCGGCCTTAAGGCCGGCGGCGCGCGGCCGATTTCTGCGCCGACGCCTTGGTCTTGGCCAGGAGCCGCATCAGCTCGCGCACATCCTTCGGCGCCAGGTCTGCGAAGAGGTCGGCGATCCAGGCCTCGTGTTCCGCGGCCATTTTGCGAAATTCGCCGCGCCCGAGTTTTGTAAGCCGGATCACCTGAACCCGGCGGTCGGTCTCCGAGGTCCGCCGGTCGAGATGACCGGATTCCACGAGCCGCTCGACGAGGCCGGTCACGTTACCGTTCGACACCATCATGCGCTTGGAGACGTCGGACAGCGTCATGCCGTCGGGCGCCTTGTCGAGCTGCGCCATCAGATCGAAACGGGGCAGCGTGACGTCGAACCGCTGCCGCAGCCGGCCACGCACTTCGCCTTCGATCAAGGTCGTGCAGGTCAACAGGCGCAGCCACAGCCGAAGCTCCTCGGCATGGTCCTCCGGCGTTTCGACGGCCTTGGTCTCGGAATCGAGCATCTTGATGCAGTCACTCACGACCGGCATTGGCGCCGGCACGGATTCCCCAACATTTTGAGCTTCAAATAAATTCACGCCGGCTGCAAGTCCAAAGCTGCAACAATCGACCGCACGCGAATTTCTTTAGGCTTCAAACAATTGGCGCGCAGCTTGCATGAAGGCCGCCCGCGATGGCGCGATGCGCGCGGCTTGCTTGCCGCGGCAGCCATCATCGGCATAAGCTTGGATTAGAGTACGCGGCTTGCGGCGCAAGCCCGGCCATCACGGGGGACAGATCATGAAGACGCAATTGACGTTGGCCGCAGCCGCCTTGCTGCTTGGCACCGCGGTGAACCCTGCCCTCGCCCAGGAGAAGATCAAGCTGGGTGTGATCGTGACCCTGTCGGGACCCGCCGCCGCGCTTGGCCAACAGGTTCGCGACGGCTTTGCGCTCGCGGTGAAGGATCTCGGCGGCAAGATGGGCGGCCGCGATGTCGAGGTGGTCGTGGTCGACGACGAGCTCAAGCCGGATGCGGCCGTGACCAAGGTCAAGGGCCTGATGGAGCGGGACAAGGTCGATTTCGTGGTCGGCCCGATCTTCTCCAACATCCTCCAGGCAATCCACCGGCCCRTCACGGAATCGAAGACCTTTCTGATCAGCCCCAATGCCGGTCCGTCAACCTTTGCCGGCAAGGACTGCAACCCGTTCTTCTATGTGACGTCGTACCAGAACGATCAGGTCCACGAGATCCTCGGCAAGGTGGCGCAGGATCGGGGCTACAAGCGGATGTATCTGATGGTGCCGAACTATCAGGCCGGCAAGGATTCGGTGGCGGGGTTCAAGCTCGACTACAAGGGCGAGATCGTCGAGGAGTCCTACATGCCGCTGAACACGCTGGACTTCCAGCCGGAGCTTTCCAAGATCTCGTCGCAGAAGCCCGATGCGCTCTTCACGTTCATGCCGGGCGGCCTCGGCGTCAATCTCGTCAAGCAATACCGGCAGGCCGGCCTCGCCGACGCAATTCCGGTGCTCTCGGCTTTCACAGTGGATGAATCGACCTTGCCTGCGCAGCAGGACGCGGCAGTCGGCATGTTCGGCGGCGCGAACTGGGCGCCCAATCTCGACAATCCCCAGAACAAGAAGTTCGTCGCCGCGTATGAGGCCGCCTACAACGGCGTGCCCGGCACCTACGCGTTCCAGGCCTATGACGCCGCGATGTTGATCGACAGCGCGGTCAAGGCCGTGAAGGGCGACCTTTCGAACAAGGACGCGGTCGCGGCCGCCCTGAGGAAGGCCGACTTCACCTCGCTGCGCGGCGCCTTCAAGTTCAATACCAATGGCTATCCGATCCAGGATTTCTACCTGACCAAGGTCGCCAAGCGTCCGGACGGCAAGTTCCAAACCGAGATCGTCCAGAAGGTGTTTGAGAACTACGGCGACCGCTATGCCAAGGACTGCAAGCCGGCGAACTAAAGCCGAACGTCGCGCTAAGGGAGGACTTCAATGAAGAGCGAAATCACCGGCATCACGCGGGCCAATGAGGGGATCCAGGGCATTTCCTGGAACATCCTGGGCCAGACCTATGTGCCGAAGAGCAATACCGAGCACAGCTTCTCCTGGCACGCGACGCTGCCGCCGGGCACATTCGTGCCACCGCATATTCATCCCGACCAGGATGAGTATCTCTACATGCTGGAGGGCAAGCTCGATTTCATGCTCGGCAATTCGGAGTCGCAGGCAACCGCCGGCGATCTGATCCGCCTCGGCATGGGCGTGCCGCATGGCATCTTCAACAAGTCGGAGCAGACCGCAAAGGTGCTGTTCTGGGTCTCTCCGAGCCGCAAGCTCTTCGATCTGTTCTGGGGCCTTCACAACATGAAGGAACAGAAGCCGGAGGACGTGGTGGCGATGGCCGCCGAGTTCAACATCCACTTCCTGCCGCCGCCGCCAAGCTAAGCGGCAGGCTTCAGGCGCGCACCGCCGCAAGACCCGGCACTGCGGCGAAGCCGGCCTTTGTGGCGTAGCCGCGCACGATCGCCTCGCGCTGGGAATAGCTCAGCACGTTGTCGACATTGTCGAATCCGTCGGGCGCAAGCTGCTCGACGGCGTCGATGACGCCCTCGGGGCCGCCGCGCCGGTTGGAGCGGACGATATCCGCGGTCATCGGCAGCCGCTTCTTCTCGTATTCGAGCAGCGCCTGGCGCGGATGCTCGGCGCGCACCAGCGCGTCCGCGAGGCAGCGCGCGTCGAGGATCGCCTGCGATGCGCCGTTGGAACCGACCGGATACATCGGATGCGCGGCATCGCCGAGCAGCGTGACGCGTCCCGACGACCAATAGGGCAAGGGATCACGGTCGCAGGTCGGATATTCGTAGAATTCGGGCGTCGCCGAAATCAGGCTCTTCACGTCGATATAAGGCACGGAGAAGCGCGCCACATGCGGCATCAGCTCCTCGCGCCGGCCCGGCCGCGACCAGTCTTCCTTGCGCGGTGGCGGCGCATTGCCCTCGCCGACCTTCACCAGCACCGCCCAGTTGGTCAGGCGGCTCGCCGGGCTCGATCCCTCGGCGATCGGATAGATCACCACTTTGGCATTCAGGCCGCCGGCCACGATCATCGATTTGCCGGTCAGGAACAGCGGCCAGTCGCGCGCACCACGCCACAACATCAGGCCGTTCCAGCACGGCGGCCCCTCGTTGGGGAACAGCGTCTCGCGCACACGCGAGTGGATGCCGTCGGCGCCGATCAGGATATCGCCGCGCGCGGTATGGATGTGAGCGCCGGCGCGATCGAAGAAGTAGGCTGTGACGCCACCTTCGTCCTGGGTGAACGCACCGAGGCGGCAACCGGTGTGGATCGCGTCCTGCCCGAGCCGCTCCTCGACGGCGCGATGAATGACGCCCTGAAGCCGGCCGCGGTGGATGGAGAATTGCGGGACGTCGTGGCCGGCATCGATGCCGCGGGCTTCACGCCAGACCTCCTGGCCGTGCCGATTGAGGTAGTAGAGCTGGTCGGTGCGGATCGCCACGTCGTCGAGCTTCTGCAGCAGGCCGAGGCCTGCGAGCTCGCGCATGGCGTGCGGAAGCGTATTGATGCCGACGCCAAGCTCGCGGATGGTATCCGCCTGCTCAAAAATCTCGCAAGCAACGCCGCGCGAGCGCAGCATCAATGCCGTGGTGAGGCCACCGATACCGCCGCCGACGATAATCGCCTTCATCGCCCTAACTCCACTCGAAACACACCAGGCAATGCGGTTAAATTCGCACGGGCGGTCACTCCGCCGCAAGCGGCTTTGTCGCCTCCACCTTGAGCTCCGCCCCGGTCTTCGGGCTTAGCCTTAATTCGCAGCTCCTCGAGATCCTGCCGGTCGCGCACGCCCCATGGGAGGCTCGCCAATTTACCCGGCGGGGAATTGCTTCAAGATTAAAGCAATTTCGCGCAGCTCGCCGTTGGTGGGCCGGCCGCGGGTCAGAGTGACCCGGCTAGTCGCCCCTGAACACCGGCTTGACCTTGTTGACGAAGGCCTCGAAGGCCCGCTCGAAATCCGCCGTGGTCATGCACAGGGCCTGGGCAACCGCCTCCGCCTCGATCGCCTCCTCCACCGACATCGCCCATTCCATCGCCAGCATCCGCTTGGTCATGGTGTTGGCGAAGGTCGGCCCTTCGGCGATCTGCTTTGCCAGCAGTTGCGCCTGGAGCAGCACCTGCTCAGGCGTGACGATGCGGCTGAAGAAGCCCCAGCGCTCGCCCTCCTCCGCGGTCATGAACCGACCGGTGTAGAGCAATTCGGAGGCGCGCGACTGCCCGATGATCCGTGGCAGGATCGCGCAGGCGCCCATGTCGCAGCCGGCAAGTCCCACCTTGTTGAACAGAAAGGCCACCTTGGCTCCGCTCGCGGCGAGCCGCATGTCGGATGCCATGGCCATGATCGCGCCCGCGCCGGCGCAGATGCCTTCGACCGCGGCGACGATCGGCTGCGGGCAGGCCCGCATCGCCTTGACGAGGTCGCCCGTCATCCGGGTAAAGGCCGTCAGTCCCTTGGTGTCCATCTTCACGAGCGGGCCGATGATCTCGAATACGTCGCCGCCGGACGAGAAATTGCCTCCTGCGCCGGTGACGACCACGACCTTGACCGCATCGTCAAACGCGCAGGCGCGGAAGAAATCGGTGAGCTCCCGATAGCTCTCGAAGGTCAGCGGATTTTTTCGTTCGGGACGATTGAGCTTCACGGTCGCAACGCCGTCGACCACGGCCAACAGGAAGTGCTCCGGCGAATAGTCCGCGAGCGGAATGGTCACGGGATTGGCTGGTCTGCTCATGCGATCTCCTTGGCTTCCTGGTTCCGCGCCTTCGACACGTACGCTAGATCTCACCACCGGCGACGGCAATCGCCTGACCGGTGATCGCGCCAGCGCCCTCGCCGCACAGCCAAAGCACGGCATCGGCCACTTCATCAGGTGTGATCAGACGTCCCTGCGGATTGTGCTTCGCGAGCTCGGCGATCGCCTGCTCGCGGCTCCGGCCGGTCTTCTTCATGATGTTCTCGATGCTGCCGGCGACCAGATCGGTATCGGTGAAGCCCGGACACACCGCATTCACCGTCACGTTGCTGCCGGCCATCTCGAGGGCAAGCGAACGCACGAGGCCGATCACGGCATGCTTGGCCGCAGTGTACGCACTCACATAGGCGTAGCCCTTGAGCCCGGCCGTCGACGCGATCGCGACAATGCGGCCATAGGGACGATCCTTCATGCCCGGCAACACACCGTGGACAGCGTGGACCACGCCCATGAAGTTGACGTCCATCATGCGCGTAAACAGCGCGCTGTCCGACTTCGAGAACGGTGCCGATTCAGCGCTGCCCGCGTTGGCGATCAGGATATCGATCGGCTTTCGCGCGCTCGCCTCAGTGATGGCAGCCTTCAATGAAGCTTCGTCCGAGACGTCGGCGATGGCCGCGAAATGCGCAGCTCCTGCGCTCACCGCCTCGTCAAGAATTGCTCCATTGCGGCCGAGCACCGTAACGGTGGCACCGGCGCCGACGAGCGCTGCCGCAATCGCGCGGCCGATACCACGGCCACCACCGGTCACTAGCGCGTGCGGCGAATGCGGCAATCCGGACATGCGCTGGCTCCCTAGGATCTGCTGGTCGTCCCTCGATATATTTTAACCTTCAAGTTTTTGCAATGAAGCGCGAGTTTTGCCATAGGCCAGGATCGGCCCGAAAATTGCTTTAAGTATAAAATTATCTCTTCCCAACGCCATCAGGCCTGTTAGCATCGCCCGGCCAAGCAAAAGGATGTCGCGTGCCGCAATCCACGCCGATGATAACAAAAGACGGATGCTTCGCCTATGAAGCCGCGGGCGATCCGGGCGCGATACCTTTGATTTTTCTCCACGGCATTGGCGGCGCGGCGCGGGCCTGGCGGCACCAGCTTGCTACATTCGGCGATCGCTTCCACACGATCGCATGGGACATGCCGGGCTATGGCGGTTCGGCGCCACTCGCCAGCGTCAGCATTGCCGCCCTGGCAGATGCGCTCCAGCAATTCATCACACAGATCGGCGCGCCGAACCCCATTGTGGTGGGCCATTCGATCGGCGGCATGATCGTCCAGAAATGGCTGGTTCGCTCCCCAAAACTGGCCCGCGCCGTCGTCCTGGCGCAGACCAGCCCGGCCTTCGGCAAGGCTGATGGCGACTGGCAGAAATCGTTCATCGCCGCGCGGCTCGGACCGCTGGATCGCGGGGAAACCATGAAGTCGCTCGCACCGTCCCTGGTGAAAGAGCTGGTCGGCGACGATCCCGATCCGAAGGGGATGGAACTTGCACGCGAGTGCATGGCAAATGTGCCGGAAGCAAGCTATCGCGCCATGATGCTGGCCCTGATCGGATTCGATCAGCGCGGCACGCTCAAGGACATATCCGTACCGACGCTGCTGCTGTCCGGCTCCAAGGACAACAACGCACCCGCCGCCATGATGGCGAAGACGGCGACCTACATTCCCTCAGCCGCATATGTCGAGCTTGCCGGCGTCGGCCATCTCGCCAACCTTGAACGCCCCGATGCGTTCAATGCCGCTCTTGACGGGTTCCTGCGGTCCGGCGCGACCAAAACACAGGTGACTGCGCAATGACCATGCAAGTCAGCCAGACCATTGGCACGACCGACAAGGTCGCGCTCGATCCGCCCATCTTCGATCCCGTCGCGTTCCGCTTGAGCGACGAACAGGCCGGCATCATCACGCGGGCGCGCGAGATCGGCCAGAGCGTGTTCGCCGGTCGCGCCGCGACCTACGATCGCGAGGCGATCTTTCCGACCGAGAATTATCGCGACCTGCATCGCGTCGGCCTGCTCGGCATTGCTGTTCCAAAGAAGCATGGCGGACTTGGCGCGAACTACCAGACCTATGCTTTGGCGGCGGCCGAGATCGGCCGCTATTGCGGCGCAACGGCGCTCACCTGGAACATGCATGTCTGCTCGACCCTGTGGTCGGGCCCACTTGCCGACGATCTCGACATGGACGCCGAGACCCGCGCGGAACACGAGCGCAGGCGCGCCGTCCACTACAAGCGCATCGTCGAGGACGGCGCCATCTACTCGCAACCCTTCTCGGAGGGCGGCGCGGCGGCCGCAGGCGGCGTCGCCTTCGGCACGGAAGCAAGACCGGTCGAGGGTGGCTGGATCGTCAACGGCAAGAAGATCTTTGCATCGCTCTCCGGGCACGCCGACTATTACGGCGTGCTCTGTACCGAGATCGAGCAAGGCGGGAAGGCCTCGCGCCGCAATACCCTTTACCTCGCCATCCCCGCCAAGTCGCAAGGAGTTTCTGTCGTCGGCGACTGGGATCCGCTCGGCATGCGCGGCACGGTCTCGCGGACCCTCCTGTTCAAGGATGTCTTCGTGCCGGACGATTCTGCGCTCATGCCGCGCGGTGTCTACTTTCAGGCCGCGATGCGCTGGCCGCACATGTTCCTGACGCTGTCGCCGACCTATATGGGCCTCGCGCAAGCGGCCTATGACTTCACCGTGCGCTACCTGCGCGGCGAGGTCCCGGGCATGCCGCCGGTCAAGCGCAGGATGTACCCAACCAAGCAGATCGCGGTCGCGCAGATGCAGATCAAGCTCGAGCAGATCAAGGCGATCTGGTTTCAGGCCGTCACCGAGGCGCGCGCCAATCCGAGCAAGGAGCAGGTATTGCGTGCCTATGCCGCGCAATATTCGGTCATGGAAGGCGCCAATGAGCTCGCTGCGCTCGCGATCCGCACCTGCGGCGGTCAAGCCATGCTTCGATCGCTGCCGCTGGAGCGGATCTATCGCGACAGCCGCTGCGGCTCGCTGATGCTGCCCTGGACAGCCGAGCTGTGCCTCGACCGCATCGGCCGCGAAGCGCTGTACGAGGCCGGCGAAACGGACGACTGACGGTGGACCTCTGTAGTCTGATCGATCGCAACGCGGCGTTCGCGCCAGACAAGACAGCCATTGCCTTCGAAGGGGAACGGCTGAGCTATGCTGCGTTTGCCGGGCGCATCGAACGGACCGCCACGGCATTGAAGCGGGAGCTTGGGGTTGGTCGGGGTGACCGTGTCGCGATCCTGAGCCTGAACCGTCCGGACTATCTGGTTCTGCTCTACGCATGCGCACGGCTCGGCGCGCTGCTGGTGCCCTTGAACTGGCGGCTCGCGGTCGCCGAGCAGATCTTCATTCTCGCGGATGCGGGCGCCAAGGTTTTGGTGCTGGAGCAGGCCTTTGACGGAGTTCTTGCCGAGCTGGAGCGCAACTCGCTCCGGATGGCTGTCGTCGGGCTGGATTTCACGCCACCTCGTGGCGAGACTTTCGAAACTCTGCTGGGATCTGGTGGTGGCGGCCGCGATCCGCATGCCGACCTCTCCTGTCCGCTGCTCATCGTCTACACGTCAGGGACGACCGGACGACCGAAGGGCGCGGTGCTGCGCCAGGAGGCGCTGTTCTGGAACGGCGTCATGAGCCAGCACATGCACGACATGACGTCCGAGGACCACATCCTGACGGTACTGCCGTTCTTCCATGTCGGCGGCCTCAACATCCAGACCACGCCGGCGCTCCACCTCGGCGCGACCGTGACGATTCATGCCCGTTTCACGCCCGACATGGCGCTGGCGGCCATCGCGCGCGAGCGGCCGACGCTGACGGTGATGGTACCGGCGATCATCCAGGCCGTAAGCGACCATCCCGTCTGGGCCACGGCAGATCTCTCATCACTGAAGGCTGTCGCCACCGGCTCGACCATCGTGCCGCCGCATCTGATCGATCGTTTTGTCGCACGCGGCGTTCCGGTGCTTCAGGTCTACGGTTCGACGGAAACCTGCCCCATCGCGGTCTATACGCGGCTCGGCGGCGATCTTTCGCGCGCGGGATCGACCGGCCTCGCCGGCCTGTGCTGCGAAGCGAAGGTGATCGATCATGCAGGCAGCGAGGTGCCGCCGGGCACGCCGGGCGAGATCGCGGTGCGCGGCCCCAATGTCTTCTTCGCATATTGGGGTAATGCCGACGCCACGCGCGACGCCCTGCACGACGGCTGGTATCGCACCGGAGATATCGGCCTGTGCGACCCGGACGGCTATTTCTGGGTTCGCGACCGCAAGAAGAACATGATCGTTTCCGGTGGTGAGAACGTCTATCCGGCCGAGGTCGAACGGGTCCTGCTGGAACATCCCGATGTCAGCGAATGCGCCGTGATCGGCAGGCCGGATCCGCGCTGGGACGAGGTGCCAGTCGCCTATGTCATCCGGCGATCCGGATGCAGGCTCGAGGTGGACGAGTTGAAAGCACATCTTCAGGCGCAACTCGCACGCTACAAGGTTCCGCGCGACATCGTCTTCGTCACCGACCTGCCGCGCACGGCGCTAGGCAAGGTCCAGCATTTCCTGCTGAAGCAGCTTGATGCGCAGTCACGCGCGCAAGGAGAAGCATCTTGAAGATCACTGTTCTCGGCGGTGGTAACGGCTCTTTCGCGGCCGCGGGCGACTTTGCGCTGTCGGGGCATGAGGTCCGGCTCTGGCGCCGCGACGCGGATCAGGTCGCAGCACATCGTGCAGCCGGCTCTCGTATCCTGGTGAAGGACCACAACGGCGGCCACAACATGAAGCTGGCGCTGGTCACGACTGACATGGCGGAAGCCGTCAACGGCGCCGAACTGATCCTCTGCCCTGCCCCCGCCTTCGCGCAGCCGGACATCGCCCGCCTACTGGCCCCACATTTGCGGGATGGCCAGGTCGTGTTTCTGCCGCCGGCGACATTCGGCTCGATGATCTTCGCCCAGGCTGCGCGGGACGCCGGCAACCACGCCAAAGCGAGCTTCGCCGAAACCGGCACGCTGCCCTGGCTGACCCGCAAGCACGGGCCATTCGACGTCGCGATCACCATCCGCGCCAAGCGACTGCCGGTCGGCGTGTTCCCGCTCGACCAGGAGCCGCATGCGCTAGAGGTGATTGAACGCGCCTTCCCGGGCGCAATCGAGCCATGCGGAGACGCACTTTCCGGCGCGCTGATGAATGCCGGCCCGATCATTCATCCGCCGCTGATCGTAATGAACGCGGGCCCGATCGAACATTTCGAGCGGTGGGACATTCACAAGGAAGGCACGCAAGCCTCGATCCGTCGGGTCACCGACGCGCTCGACGCCGAGCGGATCGCGGTGCGCGAGGCGCTCGGATATGGCGCCCCGCATTTTCCGCTCGCTCATCACTACGCCAAGGAAGGCGAGATCTGGATGTATGGCCGCGGCTCGCATGACCGCCTGACCGATTCCGGCGACTGGCGCGAACGCATTGTGCTGACGGAGCACCGCTACATGCGCGAGGATCTGCGGCTTGGACTGTCGCTGCTGGTCTCCGTCGCGGAACTGGCGGGCGTCGCCACACCGCTTGCAAAGGCTTTTCTGGCGATCGGCGGCGCGATTTGCGGCGAGGATTTTGCGCAAGGCGGCCGAACGCTCAAGACCTTGGGGCTTGGCAATCTCGGCAAGACCGAATTGCAAATGCTCCTTCGCAAGGGGTTCTGACCGATGACGACCCGCGCCAACATTGCCTGTCTCGGTGCCGGCCGCATGGGGCGCGGCATCGCCGTCGCGTTCGCCTACGCGGGGCACAGGGTCACCATGATCGACATCAAGGCCCGTTCCGCGGAGGAATTCGCCAAGCTGGAGGCAGACGCACTCGGCGAAGTCAGGACCACATTTGCCAGCCTGTCGAGCCTGGGGCTGCTGACCGAGGCGGACGTCGACCCACTGATCGCGCGGGTCTCGGTGGTGTCGGCCAGCCAGAGTGGTGCAGCGCTAACCGATGCCGGAATGGTCTTCGAGGGCGTGCCGGAGATCGTCGAGCTCAAGCGCGAGGTGCTCGGCTCTGCCTCAAAACAGGTCGGCCCTGACACAATCATCGCATCGACAACGTCCACCATCTTGGTCGACGATCTATCCAGCGCGGTCGTGAATCCTCGCCGCTTCCTCAATGTGCATTGGCTCAACCCGGCCTATCTGATCCCGCTGGTCGAGGTTTCGCCCGGCAAGGCAACCGACGCCGCGATCGTTGGCGACGTCAAAGTGCTGCTCGAAGGCATCGGCAAAGTGCCGGTGGTCTGTGCTGCGACGCCAGGCTTCATCGTCCCGCGTATCCAGGCGCTCGCGATGAACGAAGCCGCTCGCATGGTCGAGGAAGGTGTCGCCAGCGCGGAGGAGATCGACAAGGCGATCCGTTACGGCTTCGGCTTCCGCTACGCCGTGCTCGGGCTGCTCGAATTCATCGACTGGGGCGGCGGTGACATCCTCTACTACGCCAGCCGCTACCTCGAAGGCGCACTCGGCAGCGACCGATATCGCGCACCGGAGGTGATTTCACGGAACATGCACGAAGGGCGGATCGGCCTTCGGACGGGCGCGGGCTTCCTCGACTATTCGGGCCTCGACGTCGACGCCTATCGCGCAAAGCGGCTGCAAGCCATGGTCGACCTGCTCCGACACTTCGACCTGGCCCGTCCGCCGGTGCTCGATCGGAGCTAGCCAAAGACGTCCTGGAGCACGCCGTCCCGCACCACCGAGACGCCGTCGAGCTCGATGGTCGTTCCCATCATCGGCAGGTCGAAATGACCCGCCGTGTAGCGGCCGGCAAATTCGTTGGCGCCGGTCGAAAACAGGAAATTGCCGGAGACGGCACGGATCTCCGTGCCGTTGGTGTCGCGCTGATCGTACATCGAGAGCGCTTCGTAGCGCGCGCCCGGGTTCATGCCGAAGCCGACATGTGACACCGCATAGGCCTCGCGATCGCCCCACGCGGCGAGGTAGGCGCGCATCATCGCCGCATCCGTGCCCTCGCCTTCGAGCTCGACGACATAGTCGTCTTTCAGCGTCATCTTCACCAGCGATGTCAGGTAACGCTTGAAGGTCAGGTTGATGTCGCCGGGCGCCATCACCAGCGTGCCGTTGATCGTGCCGCTCCTGGGAAAGCTGACGACGATGCCGCCGGGCCAATGCGCCAGCGTTCCCGGCTTGTCGGTCCAGCCCCACACGCCGACCGTGGAAGCTCCCACCATGTCGACATCGAGCGCCGTGCCGGCTTTCGATGTGACCCGCATCCGCTTGGTCCCGCGCAGCATCTTCGCCGCCGCGCGAACGCGCTTTTCCAACGCCGGGTCCGGCACCATGCGCTCCAGGGCCTCAGGGTGCTCGTTGGAGATCACCAGGATCCGCGCACCGGCCTTGAGGATCTCCGGCGTTTCGACTGCGTGCATCAGGCCCTCGATGGTGCAATCCACCACGAAACCAGCCTGCTGAAGTGCAGTGATGACCGGACCAAGCCGTTGGATCGCCTCGCTCGCCCCCGTCGAGCGAACCGGCACCACATGACGATTGCGCGGGGTCGGCATAACCACGTGAAACGGTCGCGCGCCCATGCGCAGCAAGGCGAGTTCCGCCAGATGCACGTTCAGCGCGCGTGACTGGGTTTCCGAGAGGATCGCCGCAGTATCGCCGGCCTTGACAGCGCATCGCTCAAAAATCTCGCAAAATGCGTCGATCCATTTTGCTTCGATACGATCGGCCAGCATGGTTCACTCCCGGTCTTGTTTCTTGTTCGGTTCGCTACGCTTCGGGGAAGCCCCGGAGCAGGTATGACCGCACGGCCCCCAGCAGGCCATTCAGGATCAATCCCAACAGCGAGATCGTGATCAGCGGCACGAACATGTCGACGGCCTGGAAGGTCCGGGCCGCGGTCACGAGAACATGGCCAAGCCCGTCCGTCGACGTGATCATTTCGGCCAGAAACACCACGATGCAGGAAATGACAAGTCCGATCCTGCAGCCGGTCAGGATCGACGGCATCGCCGCCGGCAGTACCACCTTGAAGAGGATTTCATAGCGCGGTGTTCCCGCGGCCATGGCTGACCAGATCAGCTTCTGCTCGACCGTCGATGCGCCATAGTAAGTGGACAGCAGGATGGGAAAGAGCGCGTCCGCCGCCACTAACGTGATCTTCGATCCATGGCCGAAACCCAGCAGCAGCAACAGCGCGGGATACAGCGCAACCTTTGGCAGAGGTGCCAGCACGCGCACGATCGGCCGAACCACGGCGTTGATTGCCGGATTCGCCGCGGCAGCGATGCCAATGCTGACACCGAGCACGACCGCAATTGCGAATCCGGAAAACAGCCGGATAAGGGTCGAGGCGATCTCCTGCTGAAACGTCCACGTCACGAGCTGCTGGACCAGCCGGCCGAAGACGACGCCCGGTGGCGGCAGCAAGGCCGCAGGCGCAAGGCCGGATGACACGAGGCCCTGCCACACCGCGATCACCAGCAGGATCGGGACGAGGCCAAGGACGACATTCATTGGAAGCAGGCGCGATGTCATGAGAAGCTCAGCGGCATGTCGAACTGCGGCTCAGACCAACGCACAAGCCTTGCGCGGACCCGCTCGAAGATCGCATCGAGGCAGATTCCCATCGCCCCCACGATGATGATCATCGCAAAGACCGTGTCGTACTGGCCCATGTCGAGTGCATTGAACAGGATGTTGCCGGCGCCGGACTGGCGGGCGATCATCTCGCTCGTGATCATCGTGATCAGCGCCAGCACGAGCCCCGTGCGGCACCCGGTCAGGATTTCCGGCAGTGCCGCAGGCAGCACGATCCGCACCAGACGCTGCAGGGGCGAGAGTCCCATCGCCGCACCCGACCACAGCATCTTCTCCTCGACAGCCTTGGCGCCTTCGAAGCTGTGATAGATCACCGGCAGACTGACGCCGAGGAAAATGACCAGCGTCTTGGTGATGTCGCCGACCCCCAGCCACAGCATGATGATCGGCATCAAGGCCGCCTTCGGCACTGGGTAGATCACCATTAGGAGCGGATTGAAGAACGCCGCAACTGCACGGCTGCGGCCCATCAACAGGCCTAACGGGATCGAAACAAGCACAGCTATGGCGAACCCGATCGCCATACGGCGGAGCGAGGCCAGGATATTGATCAGCGCTTCCTTGTCGCCGAGGATGTCCGGGATCGTACGGATCGCCTCGAGCGCCGTCGGGAAGCTGTCGTTCTTCAGAACGAGCGACCCGACCTGCCATACCGCCAGCAGCCCGATGCAGGCGAACACCGGGGCAGCGCGTCTGGTCAGGGCCGCCGGCGATGTCATGATGGCGCCCCTGTCTCGTCGACCTCATCGAACATGCGCTCGATATCGACGACGTACTTCTGGTAGCGCGAGTCGAGCAATAGCTCGCTGCGACGGCGCGGGCGCGGCAGATCGATGTCGATGACCTGCCGAATGCGGCCCGGAGACTTCGACATCATGACGACCTTGTCGGACAGGAAGACGGCTTCGTCGACCGAATGGGTGACAAACAACACTGTCTTGCGGTCACGCTCCCAGATGTTCAAGAGATCGTTCTGGAGGCGCGTCCGGGTGTGAGCGTCAAGCGCGCCGAATGGCTCGTCCATCAACAGGACTTCGGGATGGTAAGCGAGCGTCCGGGCCAGTGCCACGCGCTGCTTCATGCCGCCCGACAGCTCCTTGGGATAGAAGTTCTCGTAGCCCTTGAGACCGACCATCTCGATCAAGGCCCGGCTTTGCGCTTCCGCCTCAGTCGTCCTTACGCCTTGCTGGCGCGGACCGTACATCACGTTGCCCAGCACGGTCTTCCAGGGAAACAGCGCGAACTCCTGAAACACCGGTCCGCGATCGGGGCCGGGCCCTGTGATCGCTTTACCTTTCATCTTCGCCGCCCCGCGCGTCGGATTGACGAAGCCTCCAACGATGTAAAGAAGCGTTGACTTGCCGCACCCGGACGGACCAAGGATGGAGACAAACGCTCCCTCTTCGATCGTCAGGGAGATGTCCGATAACGCCACATGATCCTTGCGCGCCGAGGTCTGAAAAACCTGCGAGACGCGGTCGATCTCGATGATCGCAGAAGCCGGCTGTTGTGGCGTCACCGGTCTCACCCATTCGCTCGATCTCGAAGGCACTACCTTCATCCCGTCTCTCGCCTCACTCGGACGCGAACATCGCGCAACTGACCTGCTGAATGTCCTCCATCAGCGACAAGAGCTTAGCAAGAAACTTGCCAAGCAAGTGGTCGTTTTCGCACGGGCGTAGCGCATCATTCGAACCAGGGCCATTCTGCCGGGCCCTCATGCGTAACTGCTCCACCCGGTGCCTGGCCAACCAGACGCGCATATTTCGCGAGCGCTCCGGCACGATGACGCGGCGGCCGCGGCTTCCAATTGCGTCGTCGCGCCGCGAGTTCGTGCTCGTCGACCAGCACGTCCATGCGACGGCCGGCCGCGTCGATCCGGATCCTGTCGCCGTCGCAGACAAGCGCTAGCGGGCCGCCAACAAATGCTTCGGGGGACACGTAACCAACGCACATGCCGCGGGTTGCACCGGAAAACCGTCCATCCGTGATCAAAGCAACCTTCTCGCCCATACCCTGACCGTAGATCAGTGCGGTGACGCCGAGCATCTCGCGCATGCCGGGACCGCCGACCGGCCCTTCGTTGCGGATCACCAGCACCTCGCCCGCCTTGTAGCTGCGGTCGCGTACCGCCGCGACGCAAGCTTCCTCGTCCTCAAACACCCGCGCCACGCCCTCGAACAACTGGCTCTTCAGACCTGCAACCTTGATCACCGCACCGTCGGGACAGAGATTTCCCTTCAGTACGGCCACGCCACCGTCGGGCATGATCGGCGCACGTGCCGCGTATACGACCTCCCCATCGGGCGCGTTGGCCGCGCCATACTCTTCCGCAAGCGTGCGGCCGGTGATGGTCAGACAGCTGCCATCGATGTGTCCGCTTTGAATGAGCTCGCGGATCACGACAGCGGCGCCGCCGATATCGTAGACATCCTTCGCTGTGTACTTACCACCGGGACGCAGGTTTCCAATCAGCGGCGTCCTGGCAAAGACCTCCCCGACATCGTCGATCGTGAATGCGATGCCGGCCTCGTTCGCGATCGCCGGCAGGTGCAGTGCGGCGTTGGTCGAACCGCCCGTCGCGGCAACGATTGCGGCGCCGTTCTCCAGAGCCTTCCGCGTCACGATGTCGCGCGGCAGCGGTCCGCCGCGCTCCAGCATCTCCATCACCAGCCGCCCGGCACGCCGGGATATCTGCGCCCGTTCGGCATAAACGCCGGGGACCATCGAGACGTTGGGAATGGTGAGGCCCATCGCCTCCGACACCCTCCGACACC
>NZ_JBFULU010000039.1:0-73499 GCF_054049735.1 Bradyrhizobium sp. P5_C12 | reverse complement strand
CACCAGTCGCGCAATGCCTGCTCCGTGGCTTTCGCTTCGAAAGCATGCCAGCGATCGATCGCACCTCGTCTGACGAGCAGGGCCTTGAATTTCGGATAGGCGCCCCGCCTGCTGAAGGCATCGCGGACGTCGTCGAAATCGTCGGGCAGGAACTCGCGAGCGAAGTCGAGCACCAGCGGCTTGCCGAGGCCGAGTTCGCGCTTGTCCGGGAGCGCGACGTATTTCTCCTCGTCGTCGATGTCGTCCGGCAGTTCGTCGTACAACTCCGCTGTGTCCGGGAAATCGGTTTGAAAATGGATCTTCCCGGTCTGCTTGCAGACGTAGGCGTGAAATTCCCCCATGTCGCCGTTGGTGTTGGCGAACTCGAAGGCTTCGGTCATGTCTTCGATACGTACTGGCATGGTGTTCCGCCGCCGCCTGATCATTGTTCCCGATCGGCACCGTCAACCCCGCGAACTCCTCGCAAGTCGAGTTCGGCGAACGGCGCCGTGGGAACGACGTTGACAGTACCCCAAACTCTTAAGCTTCGGGTATTCACCAGATATCCAGTACCCGCGACTGAATCGCTCTCATACCGCCTCGTAAGACGCGATCTTCTTGATCTCTGGTGCGAGCACGTCTTCGGCGGTTTCGAGGTCGAAGCGTGCCTGCATGTTCATCCAGAATGCAGCGCCCGTCTTGAAGAACTTGCCGAGCCGCAGCGCAGTGTCCGCCGTGACGGGCTTTTCCTCGCGCGCAATGCGCTCGATCCGGGTGCGGGGCACGTTCAGGGCGGCCGCGACCGCGTAGGGCGTTAGCCTGAGCGGAACGAGAAATTCTTCACGCAGGATCTCGCCGGGATGAATCGGCGGAAGTTTCCTTGCCATCTGCAAACTCCTTTGGTCGGCCACAGGCCGGCCGGTCTGACTAGTGGTAGTCCGTGATCTCGACGTCTTCGGGACCCGCAGCGGTCCATCTGAACACGATCCGCCATTGATCGTTGATGCGGATCGAGTGCTTGCCCGCCAAATCACCTTTAAGAGCTTCAAGGCGGTTGCCGGGAGGCGAGTTCAGAGCATCGAGAAAGTCGGCGGCGTCCACCATGATCAGTTTTCGGCGCGCGACCTTTGCGATATCCGCCGGGAAGCCCTTCGGGACCGTGCGGCCCTGAAGGATCGGCCCGGCAAACTTCCCCTTGAAGCTCTTGATCACGGCAATACGTATCCCGTCGAGATACGAATTGCAAGGGCCTTGGTATCTCGATGAGATACTA
This sequence comes from Bradyrhizobium sp. P5_C12, assembly GCF_054049735.1. Taxonomy (NCBI): domain Bacteria; kingdom Pseudomonadati; phylum Pseudomonadota; class Alphaproteobacteria; order Hyphomicrobiales; family Nitrobacteraceae; genus Bradyrhizobium; species Bradyrhizobium sp. P5_C12. The sequence goes on along the minus strand of NZ_JBFULU010000039.1, from coordinate 72,247 downwards.
TCAGCGAGCGTCGCGCTTCGCGTTAGCCCGCCCGGCGAATGGACCTCGGCCCGACGGGCAAAACAGTCCGAAATTCCCGTGTCAAGCGGCCATGCCGAAAATATTCCACTTTACCGAAATTCGGATTTGTCGTATGTGTCGACCATCCCAGCCCAGCAAAGGGGCGGTCGTACGTCGTCACGAACGCGGGCTGGGCGGCGTTAAAGGCGGGCTTGTGCGTGCAGGGCGAGATGAACCTCGTGAGCATGGCGCGAACCGCGATCGACGGACGGCGCTTCAATCCCTGCGAAGCCTCTTGGCGAAGCAGGGTTGYCTGCGTACGGCGAAACCGTGTGGTCCTGGCCGTCGTTGCTACGGTCAAGCTTTTGCGAAGGCGTCATCGCGTCAACCGGCGGGATGGTTGCGAATTTCGCAGAAGTGACGGAGGCAAGAAGGAACTCGTCTCCGGGGAGAGCGCGGCATAGGCCGTCAAACCATCGCGCAGGGAAGGCCGGACGTCTCGGCTGCCCTGTGTCTCCCCTGTGCATTCGCGTGCAATATCTTCGCATGGGGGTTTTGTGGGTGCCAGCCGGCGCCCGGTCTTCCCTGCGCCCTTTCTTTCGAGAGGGTGACAACAAAAGCATGACTCGGGCCAAACGTGCCGCGAGGATGCCCCCGCATGTTTGTGATCTGCCTCGCGCATGGATTGCGGCGTCGCTGCCCCAAAGCTCGATATCCCCGCCAAGCGTCGGACCCTCCCTGCAAGCATGATGCATCAGCTTCAGTGGAGGTGGTCGTCACTCCCGGAATCTGCCTCTATGCGCCGCGACGGACCTCCGGAACGGCTGCCGGGCCTTTGGGGGTTTTGGAAATAGCTTTCGGGAGTGACGACATGAGCGGCTTGGTGATCTCTGGCGGCCGGGTGGTGGATCCGGCGAGCGGGATGGATGCCGTCGGCGATGTGGCGGTGGTGGACGGCAAGATCGTCGCGGTCGGCACTGCGCTCGGCGGCGCCGAGCGGGTGATCGACGCGACCGGGCTCGTGGTCGCCCCCGGCTTCATCGACCTGCACGCGCACGGCCAGTCGCTTCCCGCCGACCGCATGCAGGCGTTCGACGGGGTGACGACCACGCTCGATCTCGAAGCCGGCGTGCTGCCGGTTGCGTCCTGGTATGAGCGCCAGGCCAGGAAGGGGCGCGTGCTGAACTACGGCGCCGCCACCAACTGGGCCTTTGCGCGCATCGGCGCGATGACGGGCTCCAATACGGAAAGCTCGCTGGAGGCGCTCGGCAATGCGACGCGCGATCGCCGCTGGATCGACAACGTGGCGAGCGATGCGGAGGTGGCCGGCATCCTCGAACGCCTCGCGCGCGGCCTCAACGAAGGCGGCATCGGCATCGGCATCCTCAACGCCTATGCGCCGGGCGCCGGCGTGCAGGAGCTGACTGCGGTCTGCCAGCTCGCGGCCGCGCGGGACGTGCCGACCTTCACCCACGTCGCCTACATGTCCCGCATCGATCCCGAAAGCGCGGCGGAGGCCTATATCCGCCTGATCGGCTATGCCGGCGCCACCGGCGCGCATATGCACATCTGCCATTTCAACTCGTCCAGCAAGACCGACATCGAGCGTTGCCGCGTGCTGGTCGAGAAGGCGCAGGCGCAGGGCCTGCCGATCACGGTCGAGGCGTATCCCTACGGCACCGGCTCGACCGTGCTGGCGGCGGCCTTCTTCAGCGATCCCGAGTTCGTCGCGCGCAACGGCACCGGTTACGATTCGGTGCAGCGCGTGACCGACGGCCACCGCTTCCACGACCGCGAGGAGCTCTTGAAGGCACAGGCCGCAGAACCGTCCTCGCTGGTGCTGTGGCATATCCTCGACACCGAGAACAATGCGCACCACCGCGATCTCCTCGACATGTCGGTGCTGTATCCCGGCGGTGCGATCGCCTCTGACGCGATGCCGTGGACGAAGTCGGACGGCAAGACCTACACCGGCGACGCCTGGCCGCTGCCGGATGACGCGACGTCGCATCCGCGCTCGGCTGGCTGCTTCACAAAATTCATCCGCGAATGGGTGCGCGAGCGCAAGTCCGTGTCGCTGCTCGAAGGCGTGCGCAAATGCGCGCTGATCCCGGCGGAGATTTTGTCGCAAAGCACGCCGGCGATGCGCGCCAAGGGCAGGCTTGCGAAGGACGCCGATGCCGACATCGTGGTGTTCGACTACGAGAAGCTCAGCGACCGCGCGACCTTCACGGCGATGAACCGCCCCTCGGAGGGCGTGCGGCATCTGATCGTCAGCGGCCAGCCGCTGATCACCGACGGCATGCTGGATGTGGCGGCACGGCCCGGCCGTCCTGTGCGCCGTCCCGTCGTCGCGAGCTGACACATGCCGGTCCCCATCCTCCTGGTGACGGGCTTTCTGGGGGCGGGCAAGACCACCGTCGTGAACCATCTGCTGGCGCATGCGCAGGGACGGCGGATCGCCGCCGTGGTCAACGATTTCGGCGCGATCAACATCGATGCCGAGCTGATCGCGGGCGCGAGCGACGGCGTGGTGAGCCTCAGCAACGGTTGCGTCTGCTGCTCGCTCGAAGGCGATCTCTTGCGCACGCTCTCGACGCTGCTGCGGCGCGATCCAAGGCCGGACACCATCGTGATCGAAACCAGCGGGGTGGCCGATCCCGCCGACATCGTGCGCAACCTGTTGGATCCCGTGATCCTGCGCGAGGCGCTGCTGGAAACAGTGCTCTGCGTGATGGACGCGACGGCCCCGTTGGCCGCCTTGGACGACGCGCTGCAGCGCTCGCAATTGCGCGCGGCCGATGTGGTGGCGCTGAGCAAGATCGATTTGGCGGACGAGGGCGCGGGCGCCCGGATACGCGAGGCCATCCGGGCGCAGCGCGTCCCTGCCGTGGTGGTCGATGCGAAACACGGCGAGATCCCGTCCGCACTGCTGTTTCCCGCGACTGTCGATCGCGCGCCCGCGCCACGCCGGCCCGGGCCGCGACGGCCGGCAGAACAGCGCTTCGAGACGCTGAGCTGGACGTCCGAGCGGCTGCTCTCGCTGCCGCGCTTGCAGCAGGCCATCGGCCGGCTGGCGCCAAAACTTGCCCGCGCCAAAGGTCTGTTCGAGACGATCGAGCAGCCCGGCCGCCCGATGGTGTTTCAGTTCGCCGCCGGCCGCGCCACGCTGGCCCCGGGCGATGCCCCGGCGTCGGGCGTGCCGCGCGCCCGCATCGTCTTCATCGCCGAGCTCGGAGTGCTCTCGCGCACCGAGCTCGATGGGATCATGGAGGGGTGCGTTGCGAGTGGGTGAGGTGAGGCGGTAGGATGGATTGCAGTCGCAGGGATGAGCCAGGCATGTCGCCCATGATTCCACCCGCTGACGCGGCCTCGCGCCGCGCCGCCAAACCGGCGATCGTCTATCCGGCCGGCACGATGCCCGGGCCCGACATGGCCGCGCTCGAGCAGGCTCGCCGCACGATGGTCAAGACGCACGAGCTCATCGTGCCGCCCCGCGATGCCAGAACATTTCGCGTGGCGCGCGGCCAGTTCTTCCGCATCGTCAGCATCGAGGGGCCTCAGGTCGGCGACCTCAATCTCTGGAATGCGGACGATCTCTCCGAACGCTTCTTCAGCGGCAAGACGCGGGCGCTCCATGGCACGCATGTCGGCACCGGGGACCGGCTCTGGAGCAACATGCCCTACCTTCGGCCGATGGCGACCATCAGTCACGACACGCTCGGCTGGTACGGCTTCGACGAGGACGGCGCCGGCATTCATGATGTCATCGGCACGCGCTGCGATCCCTATACAAATCTCCTGTTGAACGGCACGGCTTACGATTTCTGCTGCCATTCCAACCTGTCCCGCGCGCTTGCCTCCGACTTGAATGTCGATCCCGGCGCGGCGGAGCATCATGTCCACGACGTGCTCAACGTCTTCATGTGCACCGGCTTCACGAAGGACACGCACCAATATTTCATGAAGGCAAGTCCGGTCCGTCCCGGCGACTTCATCGAGTTTCTAGCGGAGATCGACCTGCTCGGTGCGTTGTCGGCCTGCCCCGGTGGAGATTGCAGCGCAACCCATTCCAGCGATGCTGCGGCATGCCATGCGCTCAAGATCGAGATCTTCGACCCGGATCGAACGACACTGAAGGACTGGCCCTGGCCGTCGCCAAGCGCATATCACCGCCGCCACGGTGGGCATGCGGGAGGCTGAACCTCAATGCAGCCATCGCAGTGCCCCGGCCTTCACGACCAGTTCTCCGCCGATCTCGTGCTCGACAAGACGAGTCGCTAGGTGGAGCGTCAGCAGAAGGCAAGCGCGTTGATGGCCCGCGTTGCTGCATCTCCGTTCTCGGTGCCGACGAACTGGCAGACGATCGACGCGATCTCACCGGGCTGCTTGCGGCGCGCGGCCGCCAGCAGTCTCATCAACTCCGTCTCGTCTTTCGAGAGGCGGCGACAGGACGGCGGCATGAAGCAGAGATTGCACGGCCGGCCGCTGCGAAAAATTCTGACGAGGGCCGCAACCCGCGCGACCAGCAGCGGACTGTCGGCAATGCCGGGCGCTTCGTCGGCAAAGCGATAGGCCGCATCCCAGCAATCGGACGCGCCGGTCGCATAGGCCGCGCCGATGAAGCGGAACAGCGAGAGCGCGACGCGGCAAAAATCATCGTAGCATTCCACGCTCGGGCGCGCCGAAAACGCTGCGTCGAGCGGACAGAGCCGCGATTGACCGGCCTCCGCAGACGAGGCCGGCATCGAAGCGCATGCATCCTGGATCATGAATGATCTCGTCAGTGCAAGGTGGGACTTCCCACCAGCCAGCTCTTCATGGCCATCGTMCGGTCAAGGTCGAGCGACTGAACCTGCCGGTCGGGCAGAACGAGACCAGCCATGCGGAAGATCGTCGCCAGCCCCCGGACGGGATGCAGCGCCCAATCGGCGCCGACCGCCGGCAGCCAGCACGCGAACTGCTCGCGCGCGACGTCGAATTGGTCCTTCTGCGCCGCGGCGATCGCCCGCATGATCCCGTGCTCGCTGTCCGACACGCGCGGACAGGTGGGGCAGTGGACCTCGATGGCGGTGTGCGCCGTGCAGGCAAAGATCTCGATGATGGATTCCAGCGAGGGCACGGCATCGCCCACGCGGAAATGGTCGTACACCTGCTGGATATCGGCTGCGGTCGGAACGGCGCTTCCGCTGCGTGCCTTTGCCCGAAAGCCCCAGATGAAGAGTCGCTCGGCCGCGCAAAGCGCCGGCAGATCGACGGATTTGACATAAGCAGATTGCTGCATTGAGCCTCTGGCCTTTGGCTTCGCTCGCGCCGCGGCTGGCGCTTGATATCTGCGTCGATCGTTCTGCCAGAGCCTCGCGCAAGTCAACGTGCGGCAGACCAATATCGAGGTCTTCTAGATTTTGGGCGCGGATCTGCGGGGCAGCGCGCCGGCTGTTTGGAATTATTCAAGGCAAGCCGAACGTCGCGTTGGAGAGGATGTCACTCGTGAGCCATGGACCTCACCGCGCAATTTCGCGGGAACCCGAATGCTTAAGGCTTTGCTAAGGCGTTCGGGATAATCTGGCATATCTGTATTGCCAATTCACGCGAGCACCGATGATTTTCTCCCGCATCAGCTTCAAGCTGGTCCTGATCGTTGGCATCAGCCTCCTCGGCATGATCGCGCTGGCGCCGATCGCGCTCTCGACCCTGCGCACGCAAATGATCGCCGACCGCCAGGCCAAGACGCAGCAGATGATCGATGTCGGCTACGGCATCCTGGCGCACCATCAGAAGCTCGAGGGCGAAGGAAAACTCTCGCGCGAGCAGGCGCAGGCGGCCGCGATGGCAGAGATCAAGAGCCTGCGCTACGACAAGGTCGAGTATTTCTGGCTCAACGACATGGCCGCGAAGATGATCATGCATCCGATCAAGCCCGAGCTTGACGGCAAGGATCTCTCCGACATGAAGGACCCCAGCGGCAACCGCCTGTTCTCGGGTTTCGTTGACGTCGTCAACAAGCAGGGCGCGGGCTTCTACAGCTACCTCTGGCCCAAGCCCGGCTTCGAGCAGCCGGTGGCCAAGATCTCCTATGTGAAGGGCTTTGCGCCCTGGGGCTGGATCATCGGCACCGGCATCTATATCGACGACGTCGACGCCGTGTTCCGCCAGGATGCGATGATGTTCGCGCTCGTGGGCCTTGCGGTGTTCGTCCTCGTGCTCGGCGCTTCCTTCGTGATCGGCCGCAGCGTCACCCGGCCGCTCGCCAAGATCACCGCGCTCACCGAGCGCCTCGCCGCCGGCGACAGCGCATTCGATGTACCCTACACCCATCGCCGTGACGAGGTCGGCGGCCTTGCCAAGGCGCTCGCCGTGTTCAAGGACAATGCGTCGGCGGTGCGCCAGATGCATGCCGAGCAGGACGTGCTGAAGCGCACGGCCGATGACGAGAAGCGCAAGACGATGGCCGATCTCGCCGGCAGGTTCGAGGCGAGCGTCCAGGCCGTGGTCCGTGACGTCTTCAACGAGGCGCGGGAGATGCAGCAGGCGGCGCAAGGCATGTCGGAGACCGCGAACAGGGCAACCGATCGCGCGAGTTTCGTCGCCACCGCCTGCCAGCAGGCCTCCAGCAATGTGCAGACGGTGGCGTCCGCCGCCGGCCAGTTGTCGTCCTCGATCAGCGAGATCAGCCAGCGCGTCGCGCAGGCAGCAAGCGTCGCCGACAAGGCGGCCGCGGACGGCCAGCGCACCAATGACACCGTGCAGGGGCTGGCGGCGGCCGCGCACAAGATCGGCGAGGTCATCGACCTCATCAACCAGATCGCCTCGCAGACCAACCTGCTGGCGCTCAACGCCACCATCGAGGCCGCGCGGGCCGGCGAAGCCGGCAAGGGCTTTGCCGTGGTCGCGAGCGAGGTCAAGTCGCTGGCGAGCCAGACCGCGAAGGCCACCGACGAGATCGGCGCGCAGATCTCGGCGATCCAGGCCGAGACCAACCAGGTCGTCGGCAACATCGAGAGCATCCGCAGCACCATCATGGAGGTCAACGAGATCTCGTCGTCGATCGCGGCCGCGGTCGAGCAGCAGGGCGCCGCGACGCAGGCGATCGCCCACAGCGTGCAGGAGGCGGCCTCAGGCACCGACCAGGTCTCGCAGAACATCTCCGGCGTCACCGAGGCGACGGCGGAGACCGGCCAGGCCGCCGGCCTCGTGCTGCAATCGAGCGGACGGCTGACGCAGAAGCTGCAATCGCTCCAGGATGAAGTCAGCACCTTCGTTGCAGGGGTGCGGGCGGCCTAGTATAGCAGGAGCATGCTCCAAAACCCCGGTCGGCAGCCGCGCCGCATCCTCCTGATCAATCCGAACAGTCTCGAGCCGACCACCGCGATGATGGTCGCCATCGCGAGTTCTGTCGCTACCGGCGGCATCGAGATCGTCGGTGCCACCGCGACCCGCGCGCCCTCGATGATCGTGACGCCGGATGCGCTGGAGGCGGCTGCACCTGAAGTTGCCGAGATTGCACAGGTGCACGCGCGCGCATGCGACGGCTTCATCGTCTCGGCCTTCGGCGATCCCGGCCTGGGCGCGATCAGGGCTGGCGTGACACCGCTCGCGGTCGGCATCGGCGAGTCCTCGATGCTGGAAGCCGCCGAGAACGGCCGCCGTTTCGGCGTGGCGACCACGACGCCGCTGCTCAAATCCAAGATCGACGCCCTGCCGGACGCGCTGGGATTGCGATCCTGCTATACCGGCACACGCTTTGCCGAGGGCGATCCGCAAGACCTGATGCGCGACCCGGCGCAACTCCGTGCGGCCCTCGCCGGTGCGGTCGAGGCCTGCATCGCGCAGGATGGCGCCGAGGCGGTGATCATCGGCGGCGGGCCGCTCGGCGAGGCCGCGCGCGAGCTCCAGCCGATGTTCACCGTGCCGGTCATCGCGCCGATCCCGTCTGCCGTACGGCGGATTATTCGCCTCATCACCGCGCGCGCCGCCGACTGATATTCCGGCCCGCGGGAGCATCGTCGCGACCGGCTTCCCGACCCTTGACGGCCGCGGCTAAAGTGAAGAAGCAGGATCATCGAACCTGCCGACCCTCGCCTCGGCTCGCTGGGCATGGAGACAGCTGCATGTCGTTCAAGAAACTCCTGATCGCCAATCGCGGCGAGATTGCCATTCGTATCGCGCGCGCAGCTGCCGACGCCGGCATTGCGACGGTTGCGATCCACCCCGTGGATGACGCGCTGTCGCTGCATGTGCGTGTTGCCGACGAGGCGGTCGAAATCCCCGGCCGCGGCGCGCGGGCTTATCTCGACATCGAGGCCGTGGTGAAGGCGGCGAAGGGCGCCGACTGCGACGCCGTGCATCCCGGCTACGGCTTCCTCAGCGAGAACGCGGCGTTCGCCAGGGCTTGCGGCGACGCGGGCATTGTTTTCGTCGGGCCGAAGGCCGCGGCGCTCGAGTTGTTCGGCGACAAGGTCGCGGCGCGGCAATTGGCAAAGCGCTGCGGCGTGCCGATCATCGCCGGCACCAGCGGGCCGTCCTCGCTGGAGGAGATCACGGCGTTCTTCACGTCGCTTGGCAGCAACGCGGCGATCGTGATCAAGGCGATGGCCGGCGGCGGTGGCCGCGGCATGCGCGTGGTCGAGAGCGCGACTGACCTCGCGGAAGCCTATGCGCGCTGCCAGTCCGAGGCCAAGGCGGCGTTCGGCTTCGACGGCGTCTATGCCGAGCGGCTGATCCGCCAGGCGCGCCATATCGAGGTGCAGATCATCGGCGACCGCCATGGCGCGATCTCTCATCTCTGGGAACGCGAATGCACCATCCAGCGTCGGCACCAGAAGCTGATCGAGGTGGCGCCGAGCCCGTCGCTGAGCGAGCCCTTGCGTGGTCGCATCATCGAGGCGGCGAAGCAACTCGCGACCGCCGCGGGTTACGACAATCTCGGTACCTTCGAGTTCCTGGTCGACGGCACGGCGGAGGACAGCTTTGCCTTCATCGAGGCCAATCCGCGGCTCCAGGTCGAACACACCGTGACGGAAGCGGTGCTCGGCCTCGACCTCGTCCGCGCCCAGCTTGCCGTCGCCGCGGGCAGCACGCTGGCCTCGCTCGACCTTGCGCAAGGATCGATCCCGAAGCCGCGCGGCTACGCCATGCAGCTCCGCGTCAACATGGAGACGCTGGACGAGACAGGCGCGACGCATCCGACCGGCGGCGTGCTCGCCGTGTTCGAGCCGCCGTCGGGACCCGGCGTCCGTGTCGATAGCTTTGGCTATGCGGGCTACAAGACCAGCGCGGCTTTCGACTCGCTGCTCGCAAAAGTCATCGTATATACGCCGGGCGAGGCCTGGCATGACGTGGTCGCCAAGGCTTCGCGCGCCTTGCGCGAATTCCGGATCGACGGCGTCGTCACCAACATCGCCTTTCTCCAGGCGGTACTCGCGCATCCCGATTTCAGGACCAATCGCATCGCGACCGATTTCATCGACCGCAACATCGCGAAGCTCGTGGAGGCGGCCGACGGCGCGGCCAAGCCGCTCTACTTTGCCGCGACCGAGCGAAGCGGCGTTCACGGCACCGAGGCCCAAGTCGTGCAGGTCGTGCCTGAAGGCACGGTGATGGTCGCGGCACCCTTGCAGGGAACCATCGTCACCATCCAGGTGAAGGAAGGCGAGGTCGTGCGTCCCGGCCAGCAGCTCGCCGTGATCGAGTCCATGAAGATGGAACATCTCGTCATGGCCGAGCAGGGCGGCCGCGTGATGAAGCTCGTCGCCGGCGATGGCGTCACGCTGATGCATGGCGAACCGATCATGTATCTCGAGCCGCTCGACGTCGCGGCCGATCATTCCGCGGCGGAGACCGATGTCGATCTTGATCATATCCGCCCCGACCTCGCCGAGCTGATCGCGCGACAGGCCAACACGCTCGATGCGAACCGGCCGGCCTCGGTCGAGCGGCGCCGCAACACCAACCAGCGCACGGCCCGCGAGAACGTCGCGCAGCTCGTCGACGACGGCTCCTTCATGGAGTACGGCAGCCTCGCGATCGCTGCGCAGCGCCGCCGGCGCAAGCTCGATGATCTCATCAAGAACACGCCGGCCGACGGCCTCGTGATGGGCGTTGCCACCGTCAATGCGGAGCATTTCGGCCCGGAGGGCGCGCGCTGCATCGTCGTGGCCTACGACTACACCGTGCTCGCGGGCACGCAGGGCCACATGAACCACAAGAAGATCGACCGCATGCTGACATTGGCGGAAGATTGGCGCGTGCCGCTGGTGTTCTACGCCGAGGGCGGCGGTGGCCGGCCCGGCGACACCGACCGGCTCGGCATGACAGGTCTCGACGGCCCGTCCTTCGTGCAGTTCGCAAGGCTCTCCGGCCTTGTGCCTGTGATCGGCGTCGTCTCCGGCTATTGCTTTGCCGGCAATGCCGCGATGCTCGGCTGCTGCGACGTGATCATCGCGACCAAGAACGCCTCGATCGGCATGGGCGGCCCCGCCATGATCGAGGGCGGTGGTCTCGGCGTCTATCATCCGGCCGAGGTCGGCCCGGTCTCGTTCCAGTCGCCGAACGGCGTGATCGACATCCTCGTCGAGGACGAGGAGGAGGCGACGTCCGTTGCGCAGAAATACCTGTCCTATTTCCAGGGCGCGGTGACGGAGTGGCAAGCCGCCGACCAGCGCCTGCTCCGCCGCGCCATCCCCGAGAACCGCCTGCGCGTCTACGACATCCGCAGCGTGATCGATCTCGTCGCCGACAAGGATTCCGTGCTGGAGCTGCGCCGCGACTACGGCGTCGGCATGATCACCGCGCTGATCCGCATCGAAGGCAAGCCGTTCGGCCTGATCGCCAACAACCCGCGCCATCTCGGCGGCGCCATCGATGCCGATGCCGGCGACAAGGCCGCGCGCTTCCTCCAGCTGTGCGACGCCTTCGATCTGCCGATTGTCTCGCTCTGCGACACGCCCGGCTTCATGGTCGGTCCGGAAGCGGAGAAGACCGCGATCGTGCGCCACGTCTCGCGCATGTTCGTGACCGGCGCCAGCCTCACCGTGCCGTTGTTCGGCATCGTGCTGCGCAAGGGCTATGGGCTGGGCGCGCAGTCGATGATCGGCGGCGGCTTCCATGCCTCGTTCTTCACCGCGGCCTGGCCGACGGGCGAATTCGGCGGCATGGGCCTCGAAGGCTATGTCCGCCTCGGCTTCCGCAAGGAGATGGAGGCGATCGCCGATCCCGAAGAGCGCGAGATCTATTACCGCAACAAGGTCGCCGAGCTCTACGCCAACGGCAAGGCGGTCTCGATCGCGTCCGTGTTCGAGATCGACAACGTCATCGACCCCACGGAGACGCGGCGTTGGATCATGGCGGGGCTTAGGTCAGTGCCGAAGCCGCCGGCAAGGACGGCGAAGAGGCGGCCGTGTATCGATACGTGGTGAGGGCGGTGCAGCAATTTGTAGACGACGTCATTCCGGGGCGATGCGGAGCATCGAACTATGGTGTGCAATTGCACACCTGAGAATCTCGGGATTCCGGGTTCGCGCTTACGCGCGCCCCGGAATGACGAGAAGGAGCGCCGCGCCCGTTCCCGGTTGACATCCCGGCCTGTGGTGCCAGACTTTGCACCATAATACAGGGTGGAGACGTCCGCGATGGCCAGCTTGTCGGCCTCGAACCATGTCGCCCGTGTCTTGTCCGTCGCCAATCATGTGGCCGACGTCGATGCCTCTTCGCGGATCGCCAATTCCTGGCGCCGCTGCCTGATCAGCCACAAGCTCGATCCCGCCCGTCAGGGGCCGCCGCAGACGCTTACCGAGGCCGAGATCCGGCATATTGCCGAGCCGCTCGAGGAGACGATCCGGCTCGCGACCCCCGAGCTCGACGATCTCGCCCGCGTGCTGCGCGACGCCGGCTATTGCGTCAATCTGGCCGATGTCAACGCAACCATGCTGTTCAGCCGCTTGCCGGGGGAAGCGGACGCAAGAATGTTCATGGACTGGAAGATCTACACCGGCTCCAATTTCGCAGAAGCCTTCGAGGGCACCAATGGCCTCGGCACCGCCCTTGCGGAGGAGAAGCCGATCCTGGTGCACCGCGACGAGCATTTTCGTGCGCAGTGGCACATGTTCTCCTGCGCCGTGGCGCCGCTGTTCGACCAGGCGGGCCGCCTTGCCGGCGCCGTCAACATCACCTCCTGCCGCGACGATCTCGCACGCGCCGCGCACCAGCTTGCGCTCGCGGTCACGATGGAGGCGACACGGCGGATCGAGGGCGCGATCTTCCGCGGGCATTTCCGCAATGCCTGGATCGCGACCGTGCCGGGCGACGGCGGCAGCGGCCTGCTCGCCTATGACGACGACCGCCGCATCGTCGGCGCCTGTCGCTCCGCCCGCGCGCTGCTGGGCCTCACTGACGGCATGATCGCCTCCGGCATCGATCTGTCGCGCTATGTCAGATTCGATCATCACGTCGCGCGCAGCGCCGACGAGGTGGTCGAGCTGCGCCGCGCCGACGGCAGCCCGTTGGGCCAGGGTCATGTTGCGCCGCCGCTGCGCGCAAGGTCATCCACGCGGCCTCGTGACGCCCCCGTCGACCGCTTCGATGCGCTGCACCGGCTCGCCGGCCGCGATCCCGGCCTGATCAAAAGCGTAAAACGACTCAGGAGCATCGGCGATCACAATCTGCCGGTGCTGCTGCATGGCGAGACCGGCGTCGGCAAGGATGTGTTCGCGCGCGCGATTCACGCTGCGAGCAATCGGGCCCGTAACCACTATGTCGCGCTGAACTGCGCGGCGATGCCGGAGAGCCTGATCGATGCCGAGCTGTTCGGCTACGAGGCCGGCGCCTTCACCGGCGCGCGGCGCGACGGCTCGAAGGGGCTGATCGTGCAGGCCGACGGCGGCACGCTGTTCCTGGACGAGATCGGCGACATGCCGATCGCATTGCAGACGCGTCTGCTTCGTGTGCTGGAAAATCGCGAGGTTTGGCCGCTCGGTGCACTCAAGCCCGTGCCCGTCGATATCCGATTGATCAGTGCCACGCACCGCGATCTCGGCCGCATGGCGGAGGAGGGCGCCTTCCGCGCCGATCTCTATTTTCGTCTCCGCGGCATGGAGGTGAAGCTGCCGAGCTTGCGCGAGCGCGCCGACCGCGACGACATCATTCGCCAGATCGCACGCGAGGAAGCGCCCAATTGCCGCCTGTCGGACGAGGCCTGGGCGTTGCTCTCGGCCTATCACTATCCCGGCAACATGCGCCAGCTCCGACACGTGCTGCGGCTTGCCGGCTGCACCGCGGAGAACGGCGTCATCGCCGATGCCGATCTCGATCTGCCGCCGTTCGGTGGCCGTGCGGCGGAACCGGACCTCGCTGCGGCCGAGCGCGCGACGATCGTCGAGGCGCTGCGCAAGCACGGCGGCCGCGTGACAGAAGCGGCGCGTGCGCTGAAGCTTAGCCGCGCCACGCTGTATCGCAAGATCAAGCAGCTGAAGATCGAGACCGCGCAGTAGCGTCGAGGAGCGAGTCCCAGGCTTCGCCTCTCCCCGCTTGCGGGGAGAGGCCGACGCGCGAAGCGCGGCGGGTGAGGGGGACTCTCCGCGAGTCCAACTATTGCCGTCCCCGTGGAGACTCCCCCTCACCCCAACCCTCTCCCCGCAAGCGGGGCGAGGGAGCGCACCTGCGATGCCGCCCTTACGAAAAATCCGTCCAGCTCAGATGCCGTGAATCGAGGTCGCCGACTGAAACGGTGCCGCGGATTTCGTGGGGAACGTGGAAGCTGCTGCGCAGATAGACGAGCGGTGCAACCCCGTCGGAATGCGACACCCCGCGGACCTCGCCGACGAAGATCGAATGCGTTTTCGTCTCGAATTCCTGCGCCAGCACGCAATCGAATGCGGAGACCGCATCCGTCAGCACGGGTGCGCCGGTCACCCCGCGCGTCCATTGCCCGAACGCAAAGCGGTCGTCGCCGTTGACACCCTTCTGGCCACTGAAGGTGAGCGCGAGCAGGGCGTGGTCCTCTTGCAAAAAGTTGATCGCGAACGCGCCTTCCTCGCGGATGCGGGCATGCGCGCTGGCGTTGCGGTTGACGCAGACGATCAGTGACGGCGGATTGTCCGACAGCGAGCAGGCTGATGTCACCGTCAGTCCGGTGCGCTTCCCGTGCTCGGCACCGACCGTGACCAGCGCGACGGCGCCGGCGCATTGGCGCATCGCCTGCTTGAAATCCTGTGCGTCGACGCTCACGCGGAAATCTCCGAAACGGGTGCGGGTGCGACACGATTGCGCCGCACCCGCCGCGCGTCAAGCCGCCTTCTTCGCGGAGCCGAGATGCTTCAGGCGCGGCATCACCTCGTTCCTGAGCAGCGAGAGCGAGTGGTGCCAGGCTTCCGGCTTGTGCTTGTAGTCGAAGCCGAACACCAGCAGCACGCCGAAGCCGCCGACCTCGTCGTAGATCTTTTCGATCTTCTCGGCGACGGTCGCGGGCGAGCCGACGATCCAGTTCCGCTTGGCGCAATATTCGACGGTGACGTCGCTGTCGGGCACGTCGGGCGCGTGCTTCAGATAGTCCTTGAAGCCGAAATGACCCAGCAGCGGCAGGAAGTATTCGTGCATCATCCGGCCCATCATGTCGCCGGTCGAGAGCTTCCAGGCCTCCTCGTCGGTGTCGGCGACGAACACCTCGCGCACCAGCCGCCAGTCCTGGCGGTTCGGCTTGCGCCCGGTCTTGGCGGCGCCGATCTCCACCGAGTCCCAATGGCTGCCGACATAGGCCGGATTGAGGTTGAGGCTCATCGGAATGAAGCCGCGCTCGCCGGCGAGCTTCAGCGTGTCCGAATTCTTCGACAGCCCGGCGACGCCGATCGGCGGATGCGGCGCCTGCAACGGCTTGATATGGGGCTTGAGGAAATCGAACATCGTGTCCGGCTTGGTCACCGTCCAGAATTTGCCCTTGTAGGTGAAGGGCGCGGGATCGGACCAAAGCTTCAGGATGATCTCCAGCGCCTCGCGGGTCATGTCGCGGTTCTGCCCGCTCATGCCGTCGACGTTGAACATCGCCCAGTCGCTCGGCAGACCGCTAGCCGCGACGCCGAAATTGAGCCGGCCCTCGGACAGGTGGTCGAGCATGGCGACGCGGTTGGCGAGCTCGGCCGGGTGGTGATAGGGCAGCAGGAAGCCGCCCGGTCCGATGCGGATATTCTTGGTCTGCATCAGCGCCTGCGCGATCAAGAGATCCGGCGTGGGATTGGGTTCCCAGGGGGCGGTGTGGTGTTCGCCGACCCAGGCCTCCTGATAGCCGAGCTCGTCGAGCCAGCGCATGACTTGCAGGTCCCAGTCGTTTCCTTCCTTCAGGCCGCACTCCGGCGGATGCGAAGGCATCGTGAAATAGCCGATCTCCATGGGTTTCCTCATCTGATGTTGACGCGTCTTGTCGCGCGGTTCCTGGACGTGAACAGAGCTGCTCGAGCAAGCGGTGTGCCAGCGGCCGGAGCAGCCCAACGCCCGAGAAAGGGCTGGTTTACGCGGGCAATTGCCGATATCTCGGGGCGGACCTTGAGGCGATCGTCTCACGCGTCGCGAGACGGCGTCTTGGCGTTGAGACAAGCGCCAGGATATCAGGACGTGGGAATTGATATGAGCGAGCCTGCCTATGTCGCGGTGGATTGGGGCACCAGCAGCTTCCGGCTCTGGCTGATCGACCGTGCTGGCCAGGTCCTGGCCGAACGCCGCAGCGGCGAAGGCATGATGGCAGCCGCCAAGGCCGGCTTCGCCGCCGTGCTGCAGTCGCATCTGGCCGCAGTCGAGGCGCCGGATACGCTCCCCGTTCTCGTCTGCGGCATGGCCGGTGCCCGCACCGGCTGGGTCGAGGCTGGCTATGTCGATACGCCGGCGCCGCTTGCCGCGATCCTGAAGCAGGCTGTACGGGTGCCCGGCGAAGCGCGCGACATCCGCATCCTGCCTGGCATCGCGCAGCGCGATGTGGCGAGGCCGGACGTGATGCGCGGCGAGGAAACTCAATTGCTCGGCGCGCTCGGCCTGGATGCGGCAGGCGAGGCGCTGGTCTGCATGCCCGGCACGCATTCGAAATGGGTGCGCGTCAAGGACGGCACGGTCGCGCATTTTTCCACTTTCATGACCGGCGAGCTTTTCAGCGTGGTCTCGCGCGAGACGATTCTGTCGCTCGCGGTGGCCGGTGCCGACGATGCCGAGGATGTCGCGAGCTTCAAGGCAGCCGCGGTCGCTGCCTTCGAGGCGCCGGCTTTCGCCGCCAACCTGCTGTTTGGCGCGCGGTCGCGGCAGCTCCTGTTCGGCGGCACGCCGGCCGCGGCGCGCGAGACGCTTTCGGGCACGTTGATCGGCGTGGAACTGGCGGCAGGCCTCTCCGGGACGTTGCCGAAAGCGGGTGTCATCCTGATCGCCTCGGGGCGGCTCGCGATGCTGTACAAGCTGGCCTTTGACGCGCTGTCGGTGACTGTCGCGTCGATCGAGGCCGACGAGGCCGTCCGCCGCGGCCTGTCGATGGCGGCTGCGGCGATCTGGACAAGGTAGAAGGACTGTTGAGATGAGCGTTCCCTTTCCGCCGATGAAGCGGCCGCTGGTCGCAATCCTGCGCGGCGTGAAGCCCGAGGAGACCGAGGCGATCGTCAGCGTCCTGATCGAGGCCGGCATGACCGCGATCGAGATTCCCTTGAACTCGCCCGATCCGTTCCGCTCCATCGCCACCGCCGTGAAGCAGGCGCCCACCGGCGTGCTGATCGGCGCCGGCACGGTGCTGACCGCGGCGGATGTCGATCGTCTCCACGATGTCGGCGGCAGGCTGATGGTGTCGCCGAATGTCGACACCGACGTGCTGGCGCGCGCGCATCAGCATGGCATGGTGACGATGCCCGGCGTGTTCTCGCCGACCGAGGCGCTGCTCGCAGCGCGCTCGGGGGCGTCGAGCCTGAAATTCTTTCCGGCGAGCGTTCTCGGCGCCTCCGGCATTGCCGCGATCCGCGCCGTGCTGCCGGCCGGCGTGATGATCGCCGCCGTCGGCGGTGTCTCCGACCAGAATTTCGCCGAGTACATCAAGGGCGGCGTGACGGCGTTCGGGCTCGGCTCCAGCCTCTACAAGCCCGACATGACGGCCGCCGATGTCGCTGCTCGCGCAAAGGTGACAATCGCAGCCTACGATCGGGCGATTGCGAAAGACTGAGCCGGCAATAAACAAGCCGTGATGTCGTCACAGCCGCCTTGTATCCTATCTTGCGCTACCAGCGAGATCAGGAGACCGACATGGCGATCAACAACGTGGCCGATCTGTTCGTGGCAACGCTCGAACAGGCCGGCGTCAAGCGCATCTACGGCATCGTCGGCGACAGTTTGAACGCTTTCACCGAGGCGCTGCGCCGTCGCGGCACCATCGAATGGATCCATGTCCGGCACGAGGAGGTCGCGGCGTTCGCGGCTGCCGGTGAAGCCGAAATGACGGGAAGCCTCGCGGTCTGTGCGGGCTCCTGCGGCCCCGGCAATCTGCACCTGATCAACGGCCTGTTCGACGCGCATCGCAGCCGGGTTCCCGTGCTGGCGATCGCGGCGCAGATCCCATCGGCCGAGATCGGTGGTGGCTACTTCCAGGAAACCCATCCGCAAAACCTGTTCCGCGAATGCAGCCATTATTGCGAGCTGGTCTCGGACCAGAGCCAGCTTCCCTACGTGCTGGAGAATGCGATCCGTGCTGCGGTGGGCCTGCGCGGGGTCGCCGTGATCGCCATGCCCGGTGACGTTGCGTTCCGCACGCCGCCGAAGCGTGCGCTGTCGACGGCGCGCGGCCTCGCGCTGACGTCGCCGAAGGTCGTGCCACAGGCCGACGAACTGAAGGCGCTCGCGGATCTCCTGAACGGCGCCGAGCGCATCACCCTGTTCTGCGGCCGCGGCTGCGCCGGGGCACATGCGCCGCTGATGCAGCTTGCAGAGGCCCTCAAGAGCCCGATCGTGCATGCGCTCGGCGGCAAGGAGCACGTCGAATACGAAAATCCCTACGATGTCGGCATGACCGGCTTCATCGGCTTCTCCTCGGGCTATGCCGCCATGCACGCCTGCGACGCGCTCGTGATGCTCGGCACCGATTTCCCCTACAAGCAGTTCTTCCCGACCGACTGCCAGGTCGCGCAGATCGACATCCGGCCGGACAATCTTGGCCGTCGCTGCAAGATCGATCTCGGCCTCGTCGGCGACGTCAAGCTCACCATCGAGGCGCTGCTGCCGCTCTTGAAGACCAAGACGCAGCGCAGGCATCTCGACGATGCGATCGCGCATTACAAGAAGGCGCGCGAAGGGCTCGACTCGCTCGCCAAGGGCACGCCGGGAGCCAAGCCGATCCATCCGCAATATCTCGCAAAGGTCATCAGCGATCATGCGTCCGACGACGCCGTGTTCACCGCCGATGTCGGCACGCCGACGGTGTGGGCCGCGCGCTATCTCGACATGAACGGCCGCCGCCGGCTGATCGGCTCCTTCGTGCATGGCTCGATGGCCAACGCCATGCCGCAGGCGATCGGTGCGCAGGCTGCGCAGCCCGGCCGCCAGGTGATCTCGCTGTCGGGCGACGGCGGCTTCACCATGCTGATGGGCGATCTGATCACGCTGACGCAGATGAAGCTGCCGGTGAAAATCGTCGTCTTCAACAACGGCGTGCTCGGTTTCGTCGCGCTGGAGATGAAGGCCGCCGGCTTCGTCGACACCAATGTCGACCTGGAGAATCCCGATTTCGCGGCGATGGCGCGCGCGATGGGCATCTTCGCCAAGCGCGTCGAAGATCCCGGCGAGCTCCCGGGCGCCATGAAGGAGATGCTGGCCCATAACGGACCGGCGCTGCTCGACGTCGTCACCGCCAAGCAGGAGCTGTCGATGCCGCCGACCATCACGCCCGAGCAGATCAAGGGTTTCAGCCTCTGGGTGCTGCGCGCGGTGATGAACGGCCGCGGCGACGAGGTCGTCGATCTCGCGAAGACGAATCTGCTGCCGCGCTAACCGCGCTTTGCGGAAGGCGCGGGCAGCCGCTCGTGGCGGTGCTGGAAGCGTTGCCAGTGCAGCACGATGCCGATCAGCAGCGCCGGGACGAAGCCGAGCACGATCAGGAAATGCGGCAGCTCCTTCGGGGAGATGAAGGCGATGGCGATGTCGGAGATCAGCCAGAGGGCTGCGAACATCACCGCAAAATCGGTGCGCGGGCAGCGCAGATAATAGAATACGGCGGTGATGACGATGGCGGGCCCGATCGCAATGCCGATCATGACCGCGGTCAGCTCCTTCGGCGTCAGCGCGTCGAGCACCATCGATGCCAGCAGCCAAAGTGCGGCGAACATGGCGATGATGTCGAGCGGATGCCGCAACCCAATACCTCTCGCAGGAAACGCGCTATCGTTGTGGCCCGGTCCGTCGCCGTCAAGGGAAAATACGCCTATTCCTCGTCGTTTCCGGGCGTCGGCCGCAGCATGAAATGGCCGAAAGCGGTGGCGATCGGCTTGCTCGCATCGTCCTGCCAGGCCCGCGCTTCGAAGGCTACGATGCGCCGGCCCTGTTTCACGATCGAGACGTTGGCGACGGTGTCCAGGGCGCGGCCGGAGCGCAGATAGTTGACAGTGAGTCCGATCGGCTTGGGCAGCGCGGCGATGCCGAGCTCGCGCGTCACGCCGACGATCGCGGTGGTCTCGAGGAAGGCGCCGGTCATGCCGCCATGGATGGCGGGCAGGATCGGGTTGCCGATGATCTTCGGCGAGAACGGCATCGTCAGCGTGCCGTCGTCGTTGACGCGAATGCCGAGGCAGCGCGCGAACGGGCTGTTGGCGAAGGGGCCATCCGGATCGTCCGGCGCCTCCAGCGTCGGGATGCTGCGCGTATCCATCCTGCGGTCGGCGAGCATGTTGGTGCGGTTGGCGCCGATCATGAAGCAAGCGGTGGCGGTCGCGACCGGATCGTCCTCGGAGTCCTGATAGGCGGTCGAGCGCACGAACGCGATCGAGCGCGTGGTGCGGTAGCACACCGAATGCGCCTTGATGTCGAGGCCCGGCGTCGCCGGCTTCTGGTAGTCGATGCGCAGATCGAGGGTCGCGATCGCGCGCGTGCCGTCGAGCGCGAGTTGAACGGCCATGCCGCAGCTCTCGTCGAGCATCGCGGTGACGACGCCGCCATGCAGCACGCCGGTCTCGGTGTCGCCGACGAAGACGGGACGGTAGGGCAGGCTCGACCACGCCTCGCCCGGCGCGAACCGGTCGAGCCGCAGCCCGCTGATGTGGCCGTAGTCGGAGCGGCGGCCCTGGATGGCCTCGGCGAGCTCCTCGAACGGAAGCGTGGTCGGTGAAGTGGACATGACGACGTTCTAGACCAGTGTCGGGCGCCGCGCAAAACCCCGAAAGGACTTCATCAGGCAGTCCTGCCTGGGCCGGTTTGGCCTCGACACGGCGTGCCGAAGCAACGATGGTGGGCGCTTCGTCCGTCGACTAGCCCCAAGGAGTGCCCATGGCCGACCCCGAAACACCCGCCACCAATCAGGGGCCCGTGACCATTTCGAGCTCCAGCTCGGAACGGGCACCGATCATCTATTTCGACGGCGCCTCCTGCTTCGGCCATCACAACGGCGCGATCCAGATCGAGCTCGCCGCGAACCTGCTCATGCCGGTCGGTGCCGCCGTCAGGGTCGACGTGATCCAGACCGCGCATCTGCGCTGCAGCGTGGCCGCGGCATTGGCCTTGCGCGAAGCGCTCGACAAGGCGCTCGCGATGTACCGGCAGGGGCAGCAGCAGCCGAATGAGGAGATTCCGGCGGTGAAGAACTGATGCGGCATCGCGGTCGCATGTCGCCGCGATCGCAGTTTCTCAACTCACATGCACCTTCGGCTTCTTGCCGTCGTTCCACCTGCCGTCGAGCGCGCGCTCGATCTGGGCGGCGAGTTGCAGCAGCAGGCCGTCGCTGGCCYGTTTCCCGATCGCCTGGATGCCGAGCGGCAGGCCGTGATCCTGGCTTGCCATCGGCATCGAGATCGCCGGCATGCCGCAGAGATTGGCGAGCGGCGTGAAGGCGAAGAAGCGCCAGAGATTGCCGAACCAGTCGAGCACATCCGGATTGTCGGAGATGGTAAGATACTCTGTCGTGCCGACCTTCGGCGTCGGCAGCGCGGTGATCGGCGTCAGGATGACGTCCCACTGCTCGAAGAAGGCGCCGAAGCCGCGCGATGTGGTGTTGAACGCGCCCTGCATCTTGGCGCGCTCGGCGAAGCTCGTGTGGCGGCCGGCTTCCCAGATCCGGATGTTCATGGGCTCGATGAGATCTTCCGGCGGCATTTCCAGCCCGCGCGCGGCCAGCATGTTGGAGATCACGACGGCAAAGTTGCTGATGTAGCAGGTGGTCTGCGCCTCGAATGCGGCGCGGAAATCGAGCTCGGGCAGGGCGTAGTCGACGTGATGGCCGAGGCCCTCGAGGAAGCGGCCGGTCTTCTCCAGCTCGGCCGCGATCTGCGGCGTCGCGGTGTAGTCGCCCCAGGTGTGCGACAGCGCGATCCGGAGCTTGCCGGGATCGCGCTTGATCATCTCGGAATAGGGCTGCGCCGTGGTCCAGAACGGCATGAACTCGCCGGGCGCCGGTCCCCTTGCGTGGTCGACGAAGGCCGCGGTGTCGCGCACGCTGCGCGACTGGCAGCCCTGGATCGAGACGAGGCCGGTGAGGTCGGACATGTGCGGCGCCAGCGAGAACACGCCGCGCGAGACCTTCAGGCCGATATTGCCGTTGACGCCGGCGGGAATGCGGATCGAGCCGCCACCGTCGGTCGCATGCGCGATCGGCACCACGCCGGCCGCGACCATCGCGGCACTGCCGGCCGACGAGCCGCAGGTGGTGTAGTCGGTGTTCCAGGGATTGCGCGTGACATAGACGGCCGGATTGTCGGCCGAGCTGCACACGCCGAATTCCGGCGTCGTCGTCCGTCCGATCAGGTTCAGTCCGGCCTGGCGAAACTTGCCGGTCAGGAAGGTGTCGGCGGCGGCGCGATTGCCGCGCATCAACAGCGAGCCCATCTCCTGGAGCCGGCCCTTCATGGTCGGGCCGAGGTCCTTCATCAGGAAGGGCAGGCCGGCGAACGGGCCGGCGAGATTGGCGCCGTCCTTGGCCGGGTCGGCGATCACGTCATCGAACAGCTCGACCACACCCGACAGTGCCGGATTGACCTTGGCGACGCCGGCGGCGGCCTGGCGGGCCAATTCCTTCGCCGTCAGCTCGCCCTTGCGGACGCGCGCCGCCAGCCCCACGCCATCGTGCTGCGCCCATTCATTCCAGCTCATCGGCAAAGTCATGAAAGTCAAATCCCCTAGATGCGGTGTCACCTTTTTCGCAAGGTACCGCCCGAATCAACTGAGCCGGCGCGAGGGGCAGGGTTGCGCCGGGCGGAGGGGTCAGCGCCCCCCAGGACAAGCTCTACGCTTAGGGGTTGGGATGGCTTGATCGCCATCGCGGTCAGCTTGCAATGGATCTACCTTTAATTGTAGTCTAGAACATCTCGCTCAGTCTGTTTCAAGGAAAGCGGGCAACGAAATTTAAGGCGAAGACTAATTCTTAGCGACAACCAATTCCATGGAATGACCGACGGCAATATTTCGCTTTGCTTTGATGGAGTCATTTTATGTCGGAGCAATTCGACTCCTATCTTGTATCTATTGGCATGGCGCTTTCGCGAAAAGAAATCGATGTCGCTCGCGCAACGGAGATGCTTTCGGCGCCAGAGGTTATCGACAATATTGACGGGAGCAACGTCCAGCAGTTGATTCGTCTGTCTCTCATGACATCCATGATGGATAAGGGTTCCGAGAGTCTGATGCTGGCCGAGGTGGGAGTCCTGTTGGGGATGATCAAGCCAGAATTGGAGATTGATTTCGGATTGCAGGTTGGCGTGTCGAACGCCCAAAGCTGCGCCCTATTTGCAATGTATAGCATCTCCTTTCAGCGAGGAAATCTGCCCGCCTCATTGGCGATTTTGGAAGGTATGATACCTTCGCTCAACGCGGCTGGCGACCGAAAGGGATTGCTGGAGGTATTGTGTTGGCTCGGTATACTGCAGACGGACACTGAACAATTTGGCGAGGCGGTAAGTAATCTGTCTGCCGGCCTCGCCCTGCTCAATGAGCCCGAGACGATCGACGCGCTCGAGGACAACAGCGCACTTGATATGGTGCGCTCGGACAACAAGAACGTGTTTTCGTTTCCGCGGCTCCGATTTCTTGAAACTCCCGAGGGTGCCAGCGTTGAAGCAGCAATTCGAGATTTGCTGAGGGCCGGCGAGCAAAAGCATCGCTCATGACAAAGAATACGGTTCTTGTTGACTATACGACGCTCGTATCGGCGGCAAATGTCATCTGCTGCGCGGATGCGATTTACCCCTCGTCGACAAAGAATCCCTATCGATCATTGTTGGCTGGCCAGCCTACTCATCCGGATTCGCCGATGTGGTTGGAGGTGGCGAGTCTTGCGGATTTGGTTGAAGGTATTGTTATCCACGAGACATTGTGCGTGTTGGATGTTGCCGATGGGGATAGAAATCGGGAGTTGGGTCGGTATGTGAAGGACGGCTCGAGGCAGCGCAATATGATGAGTTTCCTTCGCGCTGAATCCATTCTGGAGGAGCTCGACGTTGCTTCGGGGGATTCGATCAATTTTCAGAACTGGATACAGGAAGCCGCAAAATCCGGGGCTTTGCTCACTTCCTTGATAAACGCTTTATTCGAGCTCCTGAAGCAGCCCGCCTATAGGGGGCTGCCTGATTTATTCTCCCACAGCCAAACTGTATACAAGTTCGACGGCGAAACCGTTTGGTCGCGTGTGCAAGGCCTTGTTGACCCAAAAGAATTGTCGCGCGCCTTTCGCCGGAAGCTCCGCGAGAATGCGAACAGCATCCAATTGGCCGAGACGTCTCATTTTTATCCAGAGGACATCCTGGGATACTTTTTGCGAGGCCTCTACTACAACGATGTCGCGAAAGTGCGGCGTATTCCCTACCATCCTCATGGCGGACGTTCACCAATAGTCATGTCGGATGGTTTATGGGCAGCCGGAGTCGTTGAGAATTACGCATCTTTGCCGGTGCAGTTCGTTCAGAGGCTTAGACATGAGATCGCTGGTGACGTGAACTCTGTGGCCAGCTGCAATCTCTTCGATCTCGACCTGCCGCCGGTGCTCGGCGCTGTACTACGCGAGGCTAATAAGCCCGAAGATTGTATTCCGATAGCAGTTCAGATGCGCAACACCCCGGCTGCAGTTCAATATCGCAAATGCCTGCAATCCATCTCGGCTCCAGATTCCGGCCTGAAAGTTCTGAGGCTAAAAGCTGACCTCGATGAACTGAAGCAGAATCTGAGGAAGCAGTTGTTGCTAGAACGGCAGACCGTTTCATTCAGCCTCTGGAAATTTTCGTTTCCAATCAAGATTCCCGGGTGGTTGTTCAAGTCCTTTTATTCCCCAGGTCAGATGCACATGCAATTCATTCGGGACCTGGCGCTGTCGTCAATTGGTCTTCGAAGTCTCGAAAGCAGGCTCATCCAGATATTTCGGCATAACTAGTTGAAATTGAGGTGTATCAGCTCGCCCTTGCGGACGCGCGCCGCCAGCCCCACGCCATCGTGCTGCGCCCATTCATTCCAGCTCATCGGCAAAGTCATGAAAGTCAAATCCCCTAGATGCGGTGTCACCTTTTTCGCAAGGTACCGCCCGAATCAACTGAGCCGACGCGAGGGGCAGGGTTGCGCCGGGCGGGGGTCGCATGCGAGCTCGCCTTGCTTGCGCGCGCATCAATTCGAGAGCTTTGCGATCGCCGCAACCGGCCCGCCGCCGGCCGGCCCCTGGTGCTCGGCCCCGCCCGACACATAGACCGCACCGGTACCGGCGAGGCCGGCGATCAGGCCGCCGACGGCGGCGCGGGCGTGGCGTGTCGAGCTGATGTCGGTGTCCTCGAGCATGGTGTGGCGGAAGCCGCGCACGCTGCCGTTCGGCGAGGCCTCGGCCTTTGCGAAGATGTTGACGAGCTCGCGGCACGCTTTTGCCTGCGGCGCGATGCCGAGACCCACGCTGCTCAGCGCTGACATCACTGCGGCGGAATCGATGGCGTCGCTCATCACGGCATGCCCGATCTCGAATTCGCTCGCGGATGACGCTGAATTGCCGAGCACGATGACGACGTTGTGCATCAGCTCGATCCCGGACGAGGTCGAGGCGACCTTCGAGAACAGATCATAGCGTCGCAGCACGTCCTCGTCGCGGACATCGGAAGCAATCTCGCCGAGCGCGACCGCCACTCCAAGCGCGGAGGCGCCGCGCGAATAGGCCATCGAGCCATAGGCGCTCGTCGTCGCCGTCTTGTTGCCGCGCGCGGCTGCGGCCTCGACGCGATCGCTGGTGAGCAGCGGACACTTGATCTGCACGAAGTGGACATCGGCGGGATCGGTGATGCCGGCATCCGCCATCGCGGCCTTCACGGCCTTGGCCGTCTCCGCGATCTGCGCGGCGCGGCCGAGCTCCTCGGGCAGGAAATCCCGCGTGTGCGCCATGCCGATGCTGAGGCGCTTGCCGGACAGGCCTGCCGGGCGCTCAGCCTCGCGCCGCGTGAACACCGTGATATGTGGGCTGAGCACGCCCTCGGTGCCACCCGACATCACGAAGGCGATGCGCTGCTCGACCGCGTCTGGCGAAAGGCCGAGTGCTGGCGCCAGCGCCGTGCACAGCGCGGCAACGGCATATTCCCGCGTAAAATCGTTGACGCCGCCATTGCCCTCGGTCTTGCCGAGGATGGCCAAAATCGTTGTCGGATCGATCGCGCCGGAGCCGATCATGGCCATGAGGCCGGAGACGTCGCCGGGGCCCTTGGTGGCGATCCTGATGACGCCGACCGATGTGGTACGCATTGTAGTCCTCACATGGAGTTCAGGAGTCCGGCGGACAAAACAGCCGCTGAACCGGGGCGGCTGTCAAGATGTCAAGGCAAGTCGCGCTGTCGTCCTGGCGAAAGCCAGGACCCATACCGCGGAATCCATCGGTTGAATTTGGTATCAGTACCGAACTGCGAGTCTTCGCCAAACCGCTCCCTGGGGTAATGGGTCCTGGCTTTCGCCAGGACGACGGCGCAATATGTGCGTCGTCTGCGCCATCCCCACGATTGTGGCGAGATCGCATCGCTTCACCAAAAAAAATCCTCTGTCGACGGTTGCGCGGCGCACCTTGATGAATCAACCTCGGTTGGTCCATAAGCGGCGTCCCGCGGCCGGTTTCGGTTCGCGTTGCGTGCTTGGATAGAGGGGTTCTCGCGTGGCGAATATCAACCAGAAAATTGCGCAGGAGCTTGGGGTTCGGGCGGAGCAGGTCGAGGCGACGGTAGCGCTGCTCGACGGCGGCGCCACGGTTCCCTTCATCGCCCGCTACCGCAAGGAAGCGACCGGTGCGCTCGACGACGCGCAATTGCGCACCCTGGAGGAGCGCCTGGGCTACCTGCGCGAGCTCGAAGACCGCCGCAAGGCCATCCTCGAATCGGTCCGTGAGCAGGGCAAGCTCGATGCCGCGCTCGAAGCCACGATCATGGCCGCCGACAGCAAGGCGCGCCTGGAAGACATCTATCTGCCGTTCAAGCCGAAGCGCCGCACCAAGGCGGAGATCGCCAAGGAAGCCGGCCTCGAGCCGCTCGCCAATCAGCTGATGGCGGAGCCTGCCAACGATCCGAAGATCGTGGCCGAAGCCTTCGTCAACGCCGAGAAGGGCGTCGCGGATGCCGCCGCCGCACTCGACGGTGCCCGCGCCATCCTGGTCGAACGTTTTGACGAAGACGCTGACCTGATCGGCGCGCTGCGCGAAGAGATGTGGACCAATGCGCGCATGGCCTCCAAGGTGCGCGACGGCAAGAAGACCGAGGGCGAAAAATTCGCCGACTATTTTGAATTTTCCGAGCCGCTGACGAAGCTGCCATCGCATCGCATCCTCGCGATGTTCCGCGGCGAAAAGGAGGAGATCCTCGATCTCCAGATCCAGGCTGAGGCCGAAGCGCCGCCGCCCGGCGTGCCGGGCGCCTATGAGCTGAAGATCATGAAGCGGTTCGGCATCGCCGACCTCAAGCGCGCCGGCGACCGCTGGCTGATCGACACCGTGCGCTGGGCCTGGCGCACCAAGATCCAGGTGCATCTCAACATCGATCTGCGGATGCGGCTGTGGAATGCCGCCGAGACTGAGGCCGTGCGCGTGTTCGCCTCCAATTTGCGCGACCTCTTGCTGGCCGCGCCCGCCGGCACCCGCGTGACGATGGGGCTCGATCCCGGCTTCCGCACCGGCGTCAAGGTTGCGGTGATCGACGCGACCGGCAAGGTGGTCGATACCGCCGTGATCTATCCGCACGAGCCGCAGCGGCAGTGGAACGAGGCGCTTGCGATCCTCGGCAAGCTCGCGCTGAAGCATCGCGTCGAGCTGATCGCGATCGGCAACGGCACCGCCTCGCGTGAGACCGACAAGCTCGCGGCCGATCTCGTCAAGGGCCTGGCCGAACTGAAGATGACCAAGATCGTGGTGTCGGAAGCCGGCGCGTCGGTCTATTCGGCCTCCGCCTTCGCGTCGCAGGAATTGCCGGGCCTGGATGTCACCCTGCGCGGTGCGGTCTCGATCGCGCGGCGGCTCCAGGATCCGCTTGCCGAGCTGGTCAAGATCGAGCCCAAGGCGATCGGCGTCGGCCAGTACCAGCACGATCTTGGCGAGGCCAAGCTCGCCAAGTCGCTCGATGCCGTGGTCGAGGACTGCGTGAACGCGGTTGGCGTCGACGTCAACACCGCCTCCGCGCCGCTGCTCGCGCGGGTGTCGGGCGTCGGTTCCGGCCTCGCGCAGAGCATCGTGCAGCACCGTGATGCCAACGGCCCGTTCAAGTCGCGCAAGGCGCTGAAGGACGTGCCGCGGCTCGGGCCGAAGGCGTTCGAGCAGTGCGCGGGCTTTTTGCGCATCCTTGGCGGCGAAGACCCGCTCGATTCCTCCGGCGTGCATCCGGAAGCCTATCCGGTGGTGCGACGCATCCTTTCCGCCACCAAGAGCGACATCAAGGCCCTGATCGGCAGCAGCGACATTGTGCGCACGCTGAAGCCAAAGGACTTCGTCGACGAGACCTTCGGTCTGCCGACTGTCACCGACATTCTGCGCGAGCTGGAAAAGCCCGGCCGCGACCCGCGCCCGGCGTTCAAGGCCGCGGTGTTCAAGGAAGGCGTCGAGGAGATCAAGCATCTCCAGAAGGGCATGATCCTCGAGGGCACCGTGACCAACGTTGCCGCCTTCGGCGCCTTCGTCGATATCGGCGTGCACCAGGACGGCCTCGTGCACATCTCGGCGATGTCGAAGACGTTCATCAAGGATCCACGCGAAGTGGTGAAGCCCGGCGACATCGTCAAGGTGAAGGTGCTGGACTTCGAGGTCGCCCGCAAGCGCATCTCGCTGACGCTGCGCCTCGACGACGAGGTCGGCGCCAAGAAGGATGCGCCCGGCATGCAGCGCGACAACAATTCGCGCAACACCGCCCGCATGACCTCGTCGGCGCCGCGCAAGCAGGAGTCCTCCGGCGGCGGCGCGCTCGCCGAAGCGCTGCGCCGCGCAGCCGAGAAGAACGGCGGCAAGCGCGCGTGAGTTTTAACCTCTCCCCGCTCTTAGCGGGGAGAGGTCGGATCGCCCCCGGCAATGCGAGGCATCGTCCGGCGCGATCCGGGTGAGGGGCAGGGCACATGGTTGACCGCATCAACGGTCCCTCCGTCTCCTAAGTTGATTGTGCACGCGACAAGCGTTGCGTTCACTTTTTGGATCGCATTCGCGGACGCAGCCCCTCACCCCACCCTCTCCCCGTAAGAACGGGGCGAGGGAGTGACAGAGCGACGCCTTCCTGACTTCCGCGTCAGAATCTGGCGCGTTTGTAAGTTGAAGGTGCCTGTCCCTTCCTCTCATCTGATCCTCCTGGCGCGGCGTGAGTGTCGCCGCGCAGCACGGAGGATGCTTCGATGGACAACAAGCTTCTCAAAGGCGTCACCGCGGTGACGATCGCCGCGGTGATGGCGCTCGCTTCACCGGTCCTTGCCCGTGGCGGCGGTGGCGGCGGCGGTGGTCATGGCGGCGGCTTCGGCGGTGGCGGACATGGTGGCTTCGGCGGTGGCGGCCATGGCGGCTTCGGCGGCGGGATGCACGCAGGCGGGTTTGGCGGCGGGATGCGCGGCGGCGGCATGCATGTCGGTGGCATGGGCGGTGCGCGTTTCGCCGGCGGGCCAGGCTTCGGCGGCGCCCGCTTCGCCGGTTCGCCAATGGCCGCCCGCGCTGCCATCGGGCCGCGTTTTGCCGGTGCACCATTAGCGACCCGCGCCGCTTTCGGCCCACGGTTTGCTGGCCCGGGCTGGCACGGCAGGCCCTTCATCGGCCGACATGCCTTTTTCTTCCGCCATCACCGCTTCCACCGGTTCGCCTTCGTCGGCGCGCCGTACTTCTATGCCAACTATTACGACGACGGCTGCTGGCAAAGGAGCTGGACAGCCTATGGATGGCAATGGGTCAATGTGTGCGGAGACAGTTGGTACTAGCATCGCCGTACCGCACCATTGTCGCGATCGCCACCGGGCGGTTCCGCTCAGCCCCGGAACGGGATAGTCTGGTGGCGACCGTCGCGCGGAGTTTGTCATGACCGGAGGTCACCGCCGCATCCTGGTCGTCGAGGACGATCCGGAAACCGCAGGCCAGCTCGTCGAGGAACTGACGATCTCGGGTTACGACGTCGATCTCGCCGCGACCGGCCGCGAGGCGCTGAGCCACGGCGTGGCGCGCGATTATGCCGTGATCACCATCGACCGCATGCTGCCCGACATCGACGGCATCGCGGTGATGCGGCAGCTGCGCGACGATGGCATCGCCGCGCCCTTCCTGATCATTTCCGCGCTCGGCGAGGTCGATGACCGCGTGCGCGGCTTGCGCGCCGGCGGCGACGATTACCTGGTCAAGCCGTTCTCCTTCGTCGAGCTGCTGGCGCGGCTGGAAGCGCTCGGCCGCCGCAGCGAGACCATTGCCAAGGAAACCATCCTGCGGGTTGGCGATCTCGCCATCGACCTGATCGCGCGCAACGCCAGCCGCCGCGGCCGGAAGATCCCGCTGCTGCCGCGCGAGTTCCAGCTGCTCGAATATTTGGTCCGCAACGAAGGACGCGTCGTGTCCCGCGCGATGCTGCTCCAGCACGTCTGGGACCTGCACTTCGATCCCTCCACCAACATCATCGACGTCTATGTCGGGCGCGTCCGCCGCAAGGTCGATGACAGCCAGGATTATCCGCTGATCCACACCATCCGCGGCATCGGATATTGCCTCCGTGCTCCTGGTTAAGACGCTTCGTTCGTCAACCTTCAGGCTGGCGCTGCTGGCGATCGCGGCGTTCGGACTGATCGTCGCGGCGATCATGGCCTACGTCTATTTCGGCACGCTCGCCTATGTGCAGAGCCGGCTCGGCAATGTCGGCGATCACGACGGCTTCAAGGACATGATCGGGCTCGCGATGGCCGCGGTCGCCGTGCTGCTGCTGGTGCTGGCCGGCCTCGCCGCCGTGCTGGTGACCCGGCGTACGGTCGGGCGGATCGAAGAGATCAACGCCACTAGCCGCGCCATCATGCTGTCGGGCCTCGACCAGCGTATCCCCTTGCGCGGCAGCCACGACGAATGGGACCGCGTCGCCGAAAACCTCAACCAGATGCTCGATCGCATCGAAACGCTGATGGGCGAGGTCAAGCAGGTCAGCGACAACGTCGCCCACGATCTGCGCACGCCGCTGACGCGGATGCGCGGCCGGCTGGAAAAGGCCTATCACAACCAGCGCAACGGCGATGCTGATGCGGCCCTGATCGGCGACACCATCGCCGATCTCGACGCGGTGCTCGGCATGTTCGCCTCCATCACGCGGATCTCGGAGATCGAGACGCGTGCCCGCAGGAGCGCCTTTCGTGCGCTCAACCTCGCCGAGATCGCCGGCGAGGTCGTCGAGCTCTACGATGCCGCCGCCGAGCAGGTTGCGACCGGCCTCAGCCTCGACGGCGACAGCGAGGTGACCGTGACCGGCGATCGCGACCTCCTGTTCGATGCCATCGCCAATCTCGTCGACAATGCGATCAAGCACGGCCGCGCGGGCGGGCAGGTGACCGTGACCTGCCGCAACGCCGGCGGAGGTGCGATGATCGCGATCGCCGACGATGGGCCGGGCATTCCGGCCGACCAGCGCGATCACGTCTTCAAGCGCTTCTACCGGCTCGAGCAGAGCCGCTACACGCCGGGCAACGGGCTAGGCCTGAGCCTCGTTGCGGCAGTTGCGCGCCTTCATGGCGCCGAGATCGCGCTGCATGATAAGGCGCCGGGCCTGACGGTCCAGCTCAGCTTCCCGTCGCACCAGTCCGGCACCCAATTTGCATGATCGTCCGCGTCTCGAGTGGAAGTCCCGCAATGTCCCGCCTGCCCGACATCATCGTCACCAACGCCCGCATGCGCAGCCGCGAGATCGTCGACATCGCCATCACCGGCGGCACGATTACGGCAATCGGCAGCAGGCTCGAAACCGGCGCACAGGCCTTCGTCGATGCGAAGGGCGGCCTGGTGACGCCCGCCTATGTCAATCCGCACCTGCATCTCTGCAAGGTCTGGACGCTGCCGATGATGTCGGAGGAGGCGCTGGAAGCCTATCAGGGCGGAGGCATGAGCGAGGCGGCGAAGGCGGTCGATCTCGCCGCGGCGGTCAAGAGCAGCTACGACGCGTCATGGATCATTCCGAACGCACGGCGCGCAGTGGCGCTGGCCGCGCTCCACGGCAACCTCCACATCCGCGCCTTCGCCGATGTCGACACCAAGGCCCGGCTCGAGGGCATCAAGGCGCTGCTCGCGGTGCGCGAGGAGTTTCGCGGCATCGTCGACATCCAGGTGGTCGCCTTTCCCCAGGACGGCCTGTTTCGCGAGCCCGGCGCCGACGGCCTGATGCGCAAGGCGATGGCGCTCGGCGCCGACGTCGTCGGCGGCATTCCCTGGATCGAAGCCGGCGAGGACGACAGGCGGCGCCACGTCGATTTCTGCTTCGATCTCGCGGCCGAGCATGGCGCCGAAATCTCGATGCTGCTGGACGATGTCGGCGACGCCGATATGCGCACGCTCGACATGATGGCGCGCGCGATGATCGCGCGTGGCGTCGAGGGCCGGGCGCTTGCGCATCACTGCCGTGCGATGGCGCTCTATCCCGAGGCTTATCTGCGGGAGCTGACGGCACTGCTTCGGGAAGCGCGGGTCAGTATCGTCAGCGATCCCCATACCGGTCCGCTGCACGCGCGGGTGAAGGAGCTGCTGGCCGCCGACATCAATGTCTGCCTCGGGCAGGACGACATTTCGGACGCCTATTACCCGCTCGGCCGCAACAACATGCTGGAAGTGGCCTTCCTTGCCGCGCATCTCTTGTGGATGACGAAGAAGAGCGAGCTCGATGTGCTCTACGACATGATCACCACGCGCGCCGCGACGGCAATGAACCTGGAGCGCTACGGCCTCGGGCTTGGCTGCGCGGCCAATCTCGTCGTCCTCGACCAGGCCGACGTGACCGAGGCGTTGCGCTTCCACACCCCACCCCGCATCGTCATCAGCCATGGCCGGATCGTGGACGCCGACCGCATGCGCACGCTCGCACAAATGGTGCCGTCCGGGTGACGCGCGCTGCTCAGAGCTCGATGACGCCGCGGCGCGCCGCATGCGCCACCGCATCGGTGCGGCCGGTGGCGTCGAGCTTGTCGAGCAGCGAGCCGACATGGAATTTCACGGTGTGCACGGAGATGCCGAGCTGACGCGCGATCATCTTGTTGGAGGCGCCCTCGGCCATCAGCGCCAGCACGTCGAGCTCGCGCTGCGTCAGCGCGATATCCTCGGGCATGCCGCGCGGATCGCGGACAACGATCGTCGCCGCGGCCTGCTCGCCGGGCGCGGCGAGGCGCAGCCCGGCGACATTGCCGAGCAGCGCAGCCAGGCGGTCGGCGAGAGCGGGATCGTCGATCTCCAGGGACAGCAGGATCTCCGGCAGCTTGTCCTCGCTCACGCCTCCGGCCTCTCGCCGACCGTGACCTTGAAGCTGATCGGCTCGCCGCCGCGGCGCACCGCGACATCGACCACGGCGCCGACGCTCGAAGGTCCCAGCGTCCGCGACAGCGCGCGCACGCCGGACAGTTTCTGGTCGTTGACCGCCACGATCACGTCGCCCTGGCGAATGCCGGCCGCCGCCGAAGGCCCGGCCTTGTCGACACTCATCACCATCGCGCCGATACCGTCGTCGAGCCGCACCGGCTGGAGTCCGAGCCCGAGATATCCGCGCGCGATGCGGCCGCGCGCCTCTAACTGCGGCGCGATGCGCTCGATCGTCGCCGTCGGGATCACCAGTACGCGCCGCGGTCCGAGCACAGCCATGCCGAAAGCTTCACCCGTCGCGTCGAGCGCGAGGCCGCCTTCCTGGCCGGGACGCAGGCGAACGTCGAGCTCGATCCGCGCATCGATGTCGCCGCCGCGCAAGGAGCGCCAGCTCCTGCCGGATGCCGACACCATGCCAAGCGCGGCGCTCGGCGTGTCGCGGTTGGTGGCCACGACAACCGACAAGGTGCCGAGGGGCGGGACCGTCGCGGCCAGCTTGACCGGCGCGACGCCAATCTCGGCACGCAGCAGCGCGATGTCGGTCGTATGGTCGCGGCCGGCGATCGTGGCGGCGACCCGGCTGCCGTCGGGGAGGCCGATCTCGACCTCGCCCTCGTCGGCCAGCGCCTCGTCGGCGGTGACGATCAGGCCGGGCTTCCAGACGAAGCCGGTCGCGCGGGAGCGATGCGAATGCACGGAGACGACGGAGGGCGCGGTGCGCGCCACGACGTCCGCGAGCGCGGACGACAGTGAAGACAGAGGAGTTGGGGCGGTCATGGCGGTCTCCTGTAAGTTGTCCTCAATCTGGGATGTCGCGGGCGATTGCGAAACTGGCCGGGTGGCCAGGACAGAGCCGGCGCCGGCCGACGAACATGTGATTGGGAGCCGCTCACGGGAACGTGTAGCAATCGGCCGACATTGCGCCGCAAGGCCCTAAACGTTTCCAGCGAGCCCTGACCGATGACCATCGACCTCACCCGCCGCACCCTGCTGCAACTCGCCGGCGCCACCTCGCTCGCGATGGCCGCCGCGGCCGCGGCGCGGGCCGAGGGCACTGCGCAAGGCACCGGGCCGACCTATGCCAGCCGCACGCCGATGCGGGTCGGCATGGTGACGCTCCGGGTCAAGAATCTCGACACGGTGGCCGACTACTACCGCGACGTGATCGGGCTGGCCGTGATGGAGCGCTCGGCCACAGCCGCGAAGCTCGGCACGGCCGGCATCACGCTGCTCGTGCTCGAGGCCCGTCCCGAAGCGGCGATCGAGCCGCGCAATGCAGCCGGCCTCTACCACACCGCATTCCTGATGCCGACGCGCAAGGATCTCGCGCGCTGGCTGGTGCATGCGGCTTCGCATCGCGTGCCGCTGTCGGGCTTTGCCGATCATCTCGTCAGCGAATCCGTCTATCTCGACGATCCCGAAGGCAACGGCATCGAGGTCTATGCCGACCGCGATCCCTCGCAATGGCAATGGAGCGAGGGCAGCGTGAAGATGGCGACCGACGAGCTCAACATCCCCGACCTGCTGTCGCTGACCAACTCGCGCATTCCCGACTACGCCAAGGCGCCGGACGGAATGCGCATCGGCCACATGCATTTGCGCGTCGGCGATCTCGCGCAGGCGGAAAGCTTCTACCACGGCGCTGTCGGCCTCGACCCGACCCGCAAGCGCAATGGCGCGGCGTTCCTGTCGTCGGGCCGCTATCATCATCACCTCGGCATGAACGTCTGGCAGAGCCAGGGCGCCGGCCAACGGGATGATGCCACGACCGGGCTCGCCTGGTTCTCGCTGGTGACGGCGAAGCAGGAGCTGCTCGCCGCACAGGAAGAGCGGCTGCGCAAGGGTGGCGCGAAAGTCACGGCGCTTGCGGACGGCGTGGAGGCCGTCGATCCCTGGGGCACGCGGGTGCGGCTGCTCAGGGTTTGATCGCCCGCGCAGGCATTGCTAAGACCCGTCAGGCGCAAACCAGTTTCCGGGATCCCCCTGACATGCTCGATTTCCACGGCGTCTTCCCGTATCTCGTCTCGCCCGTCGATGCCGACGGCGCGGTGCGCAGGAACGTGCTCGCGAAACTCTGCGACGACCTGATCGGCGCCGGTGTGCACGGGTTGACGCCGCTGGGGTCGACCGGCGAATTCGCCTACCTCAACGCCGCGCAACGCACGGCGGTGGTGCAGACCACGATCGAGGCCGCGAAGGGCCGCGTGCCCGTGGTGGCCGGCGTCGCCTCGACCTCGACGGCGGATGCGGTGGCCCAGGCGAAGGCCTACCAGAAGCTCGGCGCCGACGGCATCCTGGCGATCCTGGAGGCTTATTTCCCGCTCGCCGACGCCCAGGTCGAATCCTATTTCCGCGCCATCGCGGATGCGGTGGATATTCCCGTCGTCATCTACACCAATCCGCAATTCCAGCGCTCCGATCTCACGCTCGACGTCATCGCGCGCCTCGCCGAACATCCGCGCATCGGCTACATCAAGGACGCCTCGACCAACACCGGCCGGCTGCTCTCGATCATGAACCGCTGCGGCGATGGCTTGCGCGTGTTCTCGGCCTCCGCCCACATTCCGGCCGCGGTGATGCTGATCGGCGGGCTCGGCTGGATGGCGGGCCCGGCCTGCATCATTCCGCGCCAGAGCGTCGCGCTCTACGACCTCTGCAATGCCGGCCGCTGGGACGAGGCCATGGTGCTTCAGCGCAGGCTGTGGCGCATCAACGAGACCTTCGCCCGCTTCAACCTCGCCGCCTGCATCAAGGCCGGGCTTTCGATCCAGGGCTACGACGTCGGTGACCCCGTCCCGCCGCAGGCCGCGCTGACGGCCGATGCGCGCAAGGTCGTGGAAGCGGCGCTCAGGGAGCTGGCATAGCTGTCATTCCGGGTTCGATGCTGCGCATCGCCCCGGAATGACGGCCTCCACCACAAGCCCGGGCATGCCGAAATCGTGGATATCCCGCCCAAAACCGCGGCTGGTCTCGCCTGCCTCGATCCGCTAAAAGGCTGCCGCATTTCAAGAGACCTCAAGGACCCCACGGAATGAACATTCTTCCCGGCAATTTGCGTTTCGGAGCGGGGCAGCCCGTCAAGCGTTTGGAAGACCAGCGGCTGCTCACCGGGAAGGGGCAATTCATCGACGACAAGCCGGAGGACGGCGCGCTGTGGTTGCATGTGCTGCGTTCGCCGCATGCGCACGCCAGGATCGTCTCGATCGACGCCAGCGCGGCGGCCGCGATGCCCGGCGTCACCGCGATCTACACCGGCGTCGATCTGATCAAGGACGACATCGGCACCATTCCGACGCTGAGCATCTTCAAGCGCCCCGACGGCAAGCCGATGACGGTGCCGCCGCGCCGGCTACTCGCCCATGAGATCGTGCGCTATGCCGGCGAGGCGGTGGCGGCGGTGGTTGCCTCGTCGCGTACTGAGGCGCAGAGCGCCGCCGAAGCCATCGTGGTCGAATATGACGTTCAGCCGGCCGTGGTCGATCCGGTCGAGGCGGTGAAGCCCGGCGCGCCCGTGGTGTGGCCCGAGGCGCCCGACAACATCGTCGGCGCGATGAGCTATGGCGATGCCGCCAAGGCGGATGAAGCCTTCGCCAGCGCCGCGCATACGGTCGAGCTCGATATCGTCAGCCAGCGCCTGGTGCCGTCGGCGATGGAGCCGCGCTCGACCATTGCCGAGATCGACAAGAAGACCGGACGTCTGCTCCTGCACGTGCAGTCGCAGACCCCGGCCTCGACCCGCGACGTGCTGGCGGAGGCCGTGCTGAAGCGTCCCAAGGACAGCGTGCGTGTGCTGGTCGGCGACATCGGCGGCGGCTTCGGCCAGAAGACCAATCTCTATCCCGAGGACGGCATCGTGGCCTATGCCGCGACCAGGCTGAACAGGAAGATCCGCTGGCGCGGCGACCGCACCGACGAGTTCGTCGGCGGCACCCATGGCCGCGACCTCACCTCGACCGCGTCCTTCGCGCTGGACGAGAAGGGCAAGGTGCTGGCCTATCGCGTCAAGTCGATCGGTTGCACCGGCGCGTATTCCTCGGGCGCGGCCAACATCATCCCGCTGGTGCTCGGGCCCTTCGTGCAGACCGGCGTCTACGACCTGCCGCTGGTGCATTTCGAGGTGAAGTCGGTGATGACGCATACCGCGCCGGTCGGCGCCTATCGCGGTGCCGGGCGCCCGGAAGCGGTGTTCATCGTCGAGCGCTTGTTCGACGCGGCTGCGCGAAAAATCGGCATGGATCCGCGCGCGATCCGCAAGGCCAACTACATCAAGCCGGCACAACTGCCCTATACCAACGCGGCCGGCCAGGTCTACGATTCCGGTGCCTTCGCGCACATGCTGGATCGCGCCGTAAAGCTTGCGGACTGGGACGGCTTCGCCGCGCGCAAGAAGGCCGCGAAGAAGAAGGGCCTGCTCTATGGCCGCGGGCTCACCTCCTACATCGAATGGACCGGCGGCCGCGCCCATACCGAGAAGGTCAGCCTGCATGCGACCGCGCAGGGCCGCGTCATCCTGCATTCCGGCACCATGGCAATGGGGCAGGGGCTTCAGACCACCTACACCCAGATGATCGCCGACACGCTCGGTATTGCCATGGACAAGATCGATGTCGTCCAGGGCGACACCGATCTCGCCATGGGCTTTGGCAGCGTCGGCTCGCGCTCGCTGTTCGTCGGCGGCACCGCGGTCGCGGTCTCCTCCAACGATTTGATCCAGAAGGCGCGCGAGAAGGCGGCGAACGTGCTGGAGACCTCGGTCGAGGACATCGAATATCAGGGCGGCATGCTTACGGTGGTCGGCACCGACCGCCGCATCAGCCTGTTCGAGCTCGCCGAGAAGGAGGGCGGTGCAAAACTCAGCGTCGATTCCGAGGGCGAGGTCGACGGGCCGAGCTGGCCGAACGGCACCCATATCTGCGAGGTCGAGATCGACCCCGAGACCGGTGTCTCCCGCGTCGTGCGCTACACCACGGTCGACGATGTCGGCGTCGCGGTGAACCCGATGCTGGTCACCGGCCAGATCCATGGCGGCGTCGCGCAGGGCATTGGACAAGCGCTCTACGAAGGCGTCTCCTACGATGCCGAGGGCCAGTTGCTGACCGCGAGCTACCAGGACTACTGCATCCCGCGCGCCGACGACGTTCCGCCGATCGTGGTGACGCTCGACGACTCCGCGCCCTGCCGCACCAATCCGCTCGGCGCCAAGGGCTGCGGCGAATCCGGCGCCATCGGCGGCCCGCCCTGCGTCACCAACGGCGTGATGGACGCGCTCGCCGAGCTCGGCATCACCCAGCTCAACACGCCCCTGACGCCGCAGAAGATCTGGAAGGCGATCCGGGACGCGAAGGTGGGTTAATTGTAGCCTGCGCTGCTGCGCCAATTTCAGCTGGTCGTCCCGGCGAAGGCCGGGACCCATACCCACCGAGCGGAGTTTGGCGAAGATCGGCCATTACCAGCTTTGCGCCACACCTCTTCCCGGCGTATGGGTCCCGGCCTTCGCCGGGACGACAGCGAGTGTGTGGCGCCAGTTCGCGGCTCAAATCCCCAGCATCATCTTCGCAATGATATCCCGCTGGATCTCCGAGGTGCCGCCGAAGATCGTGTAGGCCCGGCCGTTGAGATATTCCGGCACCACCGTCAGCATGTCCTCGGGTGTCGCCGGCTCGTGGTTGAGCTTGTAGAGCGGACGCATCGGCTCGACGGCGAGGGCGTCGTGGCCGATCACGTCGGCGCCCAGCCGTGTCACGGCCTGGCGGATTTCGCTGTTGCGCAGCTTCAGGATCGACGACACCGCGCCGGGATTCTGCCCGGTCTGGAGCGCCGAGAGCACGCGCAGCTCGGTCATCTCCAGCGCGTCGATGTCGATTTCGACCTCGGAGATGCGCGTGGCGATATCCGGGCTGTCGATCGCGCGACCGGTCAGATCGGACCCGGCGAGCTCCGAGATCGCCTTCAATCCCTCGCGCAGCTTGGCCGAAGCGATCCCCGAGCCGCGCTCGAATTCGAGCAGATATTTGCCGTAGGTCCAGCCCTTGCCCTCCTCGCCGACGCGGTTGGCCACCGGCACGCGCACGTCGTCGAAGAACACCTGGTTGACCTCGTGGTCACCGCCGATGGTGAGGATCGGGCGCGTGGTGATGCCCGGCGTTGTCATGTCGATCAGGACAAAGCTGATGCCGTCCTGCTGCCGCGGCCCGTCGCTGGTGCGTACCAGCGCGAACATGCGGTTGGCGTGATGGGCATGCGTGGTCCAGATTTTCGTGCCGTTGATGATGTAATCGTCGCCGTCGCGCACCGCGCGCGTCTTCAGCGAGGAGAGATCCGAACCCGAGCCCGGCTCGGAATAGCCCTGGCACCAATAGTCCTCGCCGGAGAGAATTCGCGGCAGGTAAAAATTCTTCTGCTCAGGGCTGCCGAAGCCGATGATGACGGGCCCGACCATCTTGACGCCCATCACGTTGACGTTCGGCACACCGGCCCGCGCGCTTTCGGTCTCGAAGATCCAGCGCTGGGCCGGCGTCCAGTCCGGCCCGCCATGCTCGACCGGCCAGCCCGGCGCGCCCCAGCCTTGGGCGTGCAGCGCGCGCTGCCAGGCCATGCCGATATCGGGATCGGAGAACACGGACGGCGTCAGCGCGGTCGCGCGCTTCATCTCCTCGGTGAGATTCTTCGCGATGAAACCGCGCACCTCGTCCTGGAAGGCGCGCTCCTCGGAGTTGAACGACAAGTCCATGATGCGCTCCCTTCGGTTCAGGCCGGCACGCTGGCGCGACCGAGCCGGGCGTGGCGTGCGTAGTGGTGCGCGCTGCCGCCGAACAGCGTGTCGAAGGCGACCAGCCGCTTGAAATAGGCGCCGACCTCGAGCTCCTCGGTGACGCCCATGCCGCCGTGAAGCTGGATCGACTGTTCGCCGACAAAGCGCGCGCATTTTCCGATCTTCGCTTTCGCGCCGGATGCGGCCCGTGCGCGCTCGATCGGCGGGCTGTCCGCCTTCAGCGCGGCGCGCAGCGCCATCGAGCGCGCCTCGTCGACCTGCATCGCCATGTCGGCGAGGCGGTGGCGGATCACCTGGTTGGCGGACAGCGGCCGGCCGAACTGTTTTCGAATTTTGGTGTATTCGAGCGTGGTGTCGAGCAGCACCTGCATGATGCCAACGGCTTCCGCGCC
Source organism: Bradyrhizobium sp. P5_C12 (assembly GCF_054049735.1). NCBI lineage: Bacteria > Pseudomonadati > Pseudomonadota > Alphaproteobacteria > Hyphomicrobiales > Nitrobacteraceae > Bradyrhizobium > Bradyrhizobium sp. P5_C12. The sequence continues at coordinate 31,908 of NZ_JBFULU010000039.1, read as the reverse complement.
GAGTGCAGCCGTGGCGCGATCGACGGCCCATTCGATGGCCGGCAGCGCGTCTTTCCCATCGCCGAGCAAGGCATCCTCCGGCAGCTCTACGCCGGACAGCTCAATGTTGCAGGCGCGTCCGCCGCCGAGGCGCTCGTAGTCGGAGATCGCAACGCTCGGGGTCTTTGCCGGCACCAGGAACAGGCCGATCCGCCCGGATGGGCCCTGATGATCGTGGATATGCGCGGAGACGATGATCTCGTCGGCGGCATGGCCGTCGAGCACGGCGATCTTGCTGCCGGAGAGGCGCCAGCCTTGCGCCGTCTTGTTGGCGATCGTCGCGACCTTGGAAAGATCGAACCGCGCCGCGCGCTCGGAATGGGCGAGCGCCAGCTTCAACGTGCCGTCGGCGATCTTCGGCAGCCGCGCCTGCTTCTGCGCCGCGCCGCCGCATCGCTCGACCAGCGCCGCCCCCAGCACGACCGTCGCGATGTAGGGCTCCGACACCAGCCCGCGGCCAAACGCCTCCATCAGAATGCCGGTCTCGACCGCGCCGCCGCCGAGCCCGCCATAGTCTTCGGAGATCGGCAGCGCCAGCCAGCCGAGCTCGGCGAACTGCGTCCAGACCGCCGGGCTGAAGCCGAGCGGATCGTTCGCCATCCTGCGGCGGTGGTCGGCATTGTAGCTCTCGGCTACGAAGCGTTCCGCGCTCTCGCGCAGCAGCCGCTGCTCGTCGCTCAGATTGAGATCCATCGCGTCTACTCCGCAGCCGCCGGCGGCTTGCGCACGGAGGGATGCAGGCCGGATGGATCGACGATCATGCCGAACTCCTGAAGGTTATGGGCGTGGCAGAGCTGGTGCAGCGCAAAGGCCTGGTCGATCGCCGCCGGCTGCCCCATCACGTCGACCGAGCGGTTGACGGCTTCCTTGGTCAGCTTCAGCGCGAAGGATGGCTTTGATGCGATCCGGCGCGCCAGCGCCAGCACGGAAGATGAAAGCTCCGCGCGCGGCACCACCTGGTTGACCATGCCGAGCTGGTGCGCCTCCTGTGCGCTCCATGTGTCGGCGGTGAACAGAAACTCCTTGGCCTTGCGCGGGCCGAGTTCCCAGGGATGCACGAACCATTCGACACCGCACACGCCCATGGTGACGACGGGATCGCAGAACTGCGCATCGTCGCTGGCAACGATGAGATCGCAGGCCCATGCCAGCATCAGGCCGCCGGCGATGCACTTGCCGTGCACCTCGGCGATCGTCGGCTTGGCGAGGTTGCGCCAGCGCCGCGTGATCTGGAGATAGATTTCCTGCTCGCGCGCGAAGCGGCCATGGGCGTTGGCTTCAGCAAAACCGCCCCAATTTCCGATCGGCGGAAAATCGACGCCTGCTTCATTCTTGCCGCCGGGCCGCAAATCGTGGCCAGAGGAGAAATGCGGCCCGTTGCCGGCAAGGATGATCACCTTGACCGTGTCGTCCTGCACCGCCGCATCGAAGGCGGCGTTGAGGTCGTAGGTCATTTGCAGGTTCTGCGCGTTGCGCGCGTCGGGCCGGTTCATCACGATCCGGGTGATCGCCGGCTCCGGCCTCTCCACGAGGATGGTCTCGAACGAGGTCATGGCGTTTCCCTGGCGTTTCCGTCTCGGAATTATTGTTCTCGCGAGTTGACTATTTCAGTCAGGATTAGGCAAGGGGCTTGCGTCAATCGGCTGGCGGTTGGGCGCGCACAACTACTCATCGCTGTCATTCCGGGGCGCGAAGCGAACTATGGTGCGCAATTGCGCACCTGAGAATCTCGAGATTCCGGGTTCGATGCTGACGCATCGCCCCGGAATGACGCCAGAAGGCTGGCATCCCCGGCGCTCAGTCTGGTAGTTTGCGCCAGTTTCCACCGGGAGAAATTTGATGCGCAAGATCCTGACCGTGCTGGCGGCGCTGGCCTCGCTCAGCCTGACCAATTGCGGCTACAACGCGATCCAGAGCGAGGACGAGCAGATCAAGGCCAACTGGTCCGAGGTCGTGAACCAGTATCAGCGCCGCGCCGATCTCGTGCCCAATCTTGTCAATTCGGTGAAGGGTTTTGCGCAGCAGGAGAAGGATGTGCTGCTCGGCGTCACCAATGCACGCGCCAAGGTCGGCAGCATCCAGGCGACGCCGGAGGTGCTGAACGACCCCGCCGCCTTCCAGAAGTTCCAGGCCGCCCAGGGCGAGCTCTCCAGCGCGCTGTCGCGGCTCCTGGTCGTCACCGAGAACTATCCGCAGCTCAAATCGGACGCGCTGTTCAAGGACCTGATGTCGCAGCTCGAAGGCACCGAGAATCGCATCACGGTGGCGCGCAACCGCTATATCAAGGCAGTGCAGGACTACAACGTCACCATCCGCTCGTTCCCGAGCAACCTCACTGCGATGATGTTCGGCTACAAGGAGAAGCCGAATTTCTCGGTCGAGAACGAGAAGGCAATCTCGACCGCGCCGAAGGTCGACTTCAACCCCGCGCCCGCGCCGTCGAAGTAAGTGCGCTCAGCCCCGATGCGCACCACATCCTCCGCCGTCATTCCCCGCGAAAGCGGGGAATCCAGTACGCCGCAGCTTCTCCGTAATCCGCCGGCGTCTCTGGAATACTGGATCGCCCGGTCAAGCCGGGCGATGACAGCGAGGTTGTGGCGAACGATTGCCGTAGTCGCACTCGTCCTCGCCTTCGTCCTCCCCGCCTCGGCCGACGTCGCCGTACCGCAACTCACCGGCCGCGTGGTCGACCAGACCGGCACGCTCTCCAGCAGCGATATCGCCGCGCTGACGCAGAAGCTGCGCGACTTCGAGACGCGGAAGGGCAGCCAGGTCGCCGTGCTGATCGTGCCGACGACGCAGCCGGAGACGATCGAGCAGTTCTCGATCCGCGTCGCGGAGGCCTGGAAGATCGGGCGCAAGAAGGTCGATGACGGCGCGATCCTGGTGGTGGCCAGGAACGACCGGCATTTGCGCATCGAGGTCGGCTATGGCCTCGAAGGCGCGTTGACCGACGTGACCTCGCGGCGGATCATCGACGAGGTCATCACGCCGAAGTTCAGGACCGGCGATTTCGCCGGCGGCATCGCCGATGGCGTCGATCGCATGATCCGCGTCATCGACGGCGAGCCGTTGCCGATTCCCTCGCCCAGCGTGAATTTCGGCAATCTGGACGACCTCGCACCGCTCTTCATCGTGACGCTGTTCGTCTCGCTGGGGGTGGGCGGGTTCTTCCGTGCCGTCCTCGGTCGGCTGCTCGGATCATTGGTGACCGGAGGAATCATTGCAGCGCTGAGTTGGCTTATTCTCGGTTCTCTGGGACTCGCCGTCGCCCTCGGAGCTCTCGGCTTCGTCATCGGGTTCATCGCCGATCTGTTTTCGGCGATGGGGCCAAGCTCGGGGTCGTCGCGCGGCGGCGCGTGGTCGAGCGGTTCCTCGGGAGGTGGCTGGAGCAGCGGATCGTCAAGCAGCAGCGATAGCGGCAGCTTCAGCGGTGGCGGTGGCAGTTTTGGCGGCGGCGGCGCCTCGGGGAGCTGGTAGCGGTCATGAGCATCAAGCGCATTGCCAGGCATCTCGTGCAGCATCATTGGCGGGCCAAGCAGGTCTTTCCGCCAAACGTGCTCGACCGTATCGAGCAGGCAATCAGGCAGGGCGAAACAACCCACTCCGGCCAGGTCCGCTTCGTCGTCGAAGGCGCGCTCGACGGCGCACCGCTGTTCCGCAATCAGTCGGCACGCGCGCGTGCCCTCGACGTGTTCTCGCACTTACGGATCTGGGACACCGCGCACAACAACGGCGTGCTGATCTATCTCCTGCTCGCCGACCGCGACGTCGAGATCGTCGCCGACCGCGGCATCGACGCGAAGGTCGGTGGCGAGGGCTGGGAAAGGATCTGCCGCGCTATGGAGGTCGAGTTCAGATTCGGCCGGTTCGAACACGGCGTGATCAGCGGCATCGCGGCTGTGTCGGGCGAGCTGGCGCGGCACTTTCCGCCGCAGGGTCCGCATGCGAACGAGCTGCCGGATGCGCCGGTGGTGATGTAGTCCGACCTCGTCCCGACCAGGGGCGGGGTCTTGCGTTTATCCTGAGATGGCGCCGGTCGACTGTCTGACGACGAGGCCAGTCGGTTGAATGGTGATGCCGGTGGGCCCCGGCGCTTCACCTGTGATCAGGCGAACCAGCATCCGCACTGCCTCATAGCCAAGCTGATCGAGCGGGTAGGCGACCGACGTCACGGCCGGCGTCAGCAGATCGGCAACGGGACCGTCATAGAAGCTTGCGACGGACAACGCGCCCGGAACGTCCAGGCCGAGTTGTCGCGCCACGCGCAGCGCACCCGCGGCCACCAGATGGTTGGTGGCGAAGATCGCGGTCGGACGGTCGGCGAGCGCGAGCACCGCATGCGCACCCGCCTCGCCGCCCTCACGGTCATAGCCGCAATTGACCACGAACCGCTTGTCGAAGCGCAGCCCGCGTTCGGCGAGTCCCTGCTTGAATCCCGCAAGACGCCGTGTGCCGAGGAAGCGCCGCGTGCTGCCGAGAAATCCGATCCGCTCATGGCCGAGCTCCGCCAGATGACGTACGGCGAGCGTAACGCCCGCCTCGTCATCCAGCATGACGTGCGGAAACTGCTCGTTCAGATAGCGATTGACGAGCACAGCGGGCGCTCCGAGCTGCTGCACGGCAGCCAATTGCCGTGCCTCCTGCTTGCCCGTGGAGATCAGAAATCCGTCCACCCTGTTGCTGGAGAGAATGCGCGCGGCGAGGTTCGGGTCTTCACCTTCCTCGCCGATGCCGCCGATCAGCATCGAATATCCGAGCTCGTAGGCCGCCCGCTGCGCGCCCTGGATGATGGCGACGAATGCCGGGCTGTTGATCTCGGGCACGATCATCGCAAGACTGCCCGAGCGCGCAAGGCGCAGGCCCCGCGCCTGTGGATTGGGGATGTAGCCCAGTTCCGCAATCGCGCGGCGAACCGTCTCCTTGGTCTCGTCCCTGACGTTGAGCGTCGGATCGTTGTTCAGGATGCGCGATATCGCGCCGGGCGAAACGCCCGTCGCCTTCGCGACGTCGGCTATCGTCACTCTCTTGCCAGCCACCAAGCCTCGCCTCTGGATTATCCCGAGCCGGACGATAGACCTCAGTCCGGCGTCGCATCCTATAGCATCGGAAAGACCGGAGCGCCGCTGCCCGCGCAGTGCAATTTTCCCCGGGGTGGGGATGGACGAGCTATTCGCTGCCGGTCAGGTAGTCCCACGCCGACAATGCATGGGTCTTGATGACAGTCATGAACTCCTCCACCGACACGCATTCGTCGGCTGCGGCCATACGTGTCGGCGCCGGCCCGTAGATATAAGCGGGCACCTTGTGATAGCGCCAGAACTTGCAATCGGTGGCGCCGAGCGAGGGAATCGCGACCGGGCGCACACCTGAGACGGTCTCGGCGTTGCGCGCGAGGATGCCGACCATCGGATGGTCGTGTGCGCATGAATTCGAAGGGTTGCTTGCGGCTTCCTGAATGGCGACGTCCGCCTGCGGATAGTCGCCGAGAATCGTATCGATGGTCTGCATGACCCGGGCGGCGTCCAGGCCGATCGGCAATCGAATGTCCGCCTCGAAGACGCAGGACGCGGGAATCATGTTGACCTTCAGCCCGCCCTGGACGGTGCCGATATTCAGCGTAGGGCGGGTCAGGACGTCGGCGGCGCCGGCGCCCATCGCGCGATCGGCCGCAGTGCGCACATCAGGCAAGGCGAGATAGGCCCGCAGCGACGGTGCGAGGTCGGGGACGATCGTCTCAATCTGTCCAAGCCGGTTGATCAGGCTCGCGGCGATACGCGTCGCGCTCTCCGATTTGTGCAGATATGCGCCGTGCGCGCCGGCGGTTCGTACCGTGAAGGTCAGCCGCAACGTGCCTTTTTCAGCGAAGCGGACGGTCTGCAGACCGCTGGGCTCCGCGTTGATCATGCAGTCGCCATGCCATCGCGTGTCGTTTTCGAGGAGCCAGCGGCTGCCCCAGCGTCCACCGGTCTCCTCGTCCGACACGGCGGTGAGGCCGAGGCTGCCCGCCAGCGCGGCCCGGTGGGTGTGAAGGTAGCTGAACGCGATCACCGATGCGGCGGTTCCGGCCTTCATGTCGCAGGCTCCGCGGCCATGCACGCAGCCATCTTCCAGCGCGCCCGACCAGGGATCGCGCGACCAGCCGCTGCCGTCACCCACTGGAAACACGTCGATGTGGCCGTTCATCACCAGTCGCCGCCCGCTGCGCCCTCCATCGAATTCGGCGACGACATTGGGCAGGTCCTCGCGCGGCGCCACGATCGACGCCTCGATGCCGCGGTTTGCGAGATAGCGCGTCACGATCGCCGCGGCCCGCCGCGTATCACCCGGCGGATTGGGCGACGGCTCGCGGATGAACGCCTGGAGAAAGGCGATGTGGGAGGCGCGATCGCGCTCGATCTCGGCGATCAGGTCATCTTTCGTTACATGGTGCATTGACATTCTTCCCGGTCTTTGTAGTTTAGTAAAACGATTTACTAAGCTGTGAAGCCAAAGGCAAGCTGGTTAACTCCAGACCCGCGGCGACGAGCCGGCGGCGCGGTGGCGATCGCGCAATCGCATGGGAAGCGAGCATCGTAGGACGACGAAGACACTTTCATGGCAAGCGTATTGAGTGAAAATCCCGCCATGGGCGGGCGAGAGGGCCTCACCGAGGACATTTCGGAGTTCGAGCATGTGCGACGGAAGCATGTCGGCCGCTATGTCAGCGCCGCGCTGATCGTCGCGCTCGTGTCCTGGGTCGTCATGGCGTTCGCCCACGGCCGGATCGAATGGGCCATCGTCGGACAATATCTCGCGGTGCGCAGCATCGTTGCGGGCCTCGGCAACACCGTGCTGATGACCGCCTTGGCGATGCTGCTCGGTGTCTCGATCGGCGTGACCGTTGCCATCATGCGGCTCTCGGCCAACCCGGTGATCAATTGGGCGGCGGCCGGTTATGTCTGGTTCTTCCGCGGCACGCCCGTGCTGCTGCAACTGTTGCTGTGGTTCAACCTGGCCCTGGTGTTCCCCAATCTCGGCATTCCCGGACTTGTCGAGGTGCCGACCGTCGAAGTGATGACGCCTTTCCTCGCTTCGCTCCTGGGGCTCGGCATCAATCAGGGGGCCTATACGTCGGAGGTGGTGCGCGCCGGCCTGTTGTCCGTCGACCAGGGGCAATACGAGGCCGCCAAGGCGATCGGCATGCCTCGCCTGCAAGCGCTGCGCCGGATCATCCTGCCCCAGGCCATGCGCGTGATCGTTCCGCCGATCGGGAACGAGCTCATCGGCATGGTCAAGCTGACTTCGCTTGCGAGCGTGATCCAGTTTCCGGAAATCGTCTATAGCGCGGAGAATATCTACTACGCGAACAACCGGGTCATCGAGCTGCTGATCGTCGCGGGCATCTGGTACGTGGTCGTCGTCACGGTGCTCTCCGCTCTCCAGGGGCGGATCGAGCGATATTTCGCGCGCGGCGCAGGCGCATCCGGCGCAATGACACGAGCCGGGGTATCGACGTGACTCCCATCGTCAAATCCGTCGGCCTGCGCAAGTCCTTCGGCGGGTTCGAAGCCCTGAAGGGCATCGATCTCGAAATCGACCGCGGCGAGGTGCTGTGCATTGTCGGCCCGTCGGGTTCGGGCAAGAGCACCTTCCTGCGCTGCATCAACCAGCTCGAAGCCATCGATGGCGGTGCCTTGTGGGTCAACGGCGAGCTGGTCGGCTACCGGCGCACCGGCCGCAAGCTGTTTGAACTCTCCGAGCGCGAGATCGCGCGGCAGCGGCTCGCGACCGGCATGGTGTTCCAGCGCTTCAACCTGTTTCCGCACAAGACGGCCCTGGAGAACGTCATCGAAGGACCGGTTCAGGTGCTGAAGATGGAGCGCAGGCAGGCGGAGTTGGCGGCCAACGAACTGCTCGCACGCGTCGGACTTGCGCACAAATGCGGGGCTTACCCGATCGAGCTGTCGGGCGGCCAGCAGCAGCGCGTTGCGATTGCGCGCGCACTCGCGATGAAGCCGGCGTTGATGTTGTTCGACGAGCCGACCTCCGCGCTCGATCCGGAGCTCGTCGGCGAAGTGCTCTCCGTCATGCGCGATCTCGCACGGAGCGGAATGACCATGATCGTCGTGACCCACGAGCTCGGCTTCGCACGCGAAGTTGCGAACCGGGTGCTGTTCATGGACCACGGACTGGTGGTCGAAGCCGGATCGCCCGAACAGGTTCTCGGCAGGCCAACCCAGGCCCGTACACGCGATTTCATTTCGGCAGTGCTGAGCTAGCCGTTCGACGCCATCGAGGCGCATAGGGGAATATCATGCTTACACGATCCCGCCGTTGTCTTGCAGCTGTCGCCTTCGTGGTCGCGCTCGGCCAGGCCACGGGCATCGCTTGGGCGCAGGGCACGAAGACGATCATCAACGCGGCGACGGTGCCGAAATATCCTCCTTTCGAATTCAAGGATCCGGCGTCCGGCAAGCTGATCGGATTCGATGTCGATATCGTCGACGCGATCGCCGCCAGGATGGGCATCAAGGTCAATTGGATCGATTCGAGCTTCGACCAGCTGATCAGCTCGGTCGAGACCAGGCGTGCCGACGTCATCGTGGCCGGCATGGCCGATACGCCGGAGCGCCGCGCGACCGTGAGCTTTCTCGATTACCTGCACGCCAATACGGTGTTCTTCACACTGCGCGCCAACGCCGCACGCTATCCGGATCTGGACGCGCTGTGCGGCAAACGGGTCGCCACCGCGCGCCGGACCATCTGGCCCGCCGCAATCGAGAAATGGAGCGACGAGCATTGCACCGCCGCCGGCAAGCCTGCCGTGATCGTGGTGGGAACGGACGGATCACCGGATACGCGGCTGCAACTGAACCAGGGACGCGCCGATGCGGCAGTCCAGGGCGCCGAGACCATCCCGTATCAGAACTCGATCGAGGGCAACCGCTACGTCATTCTCGGCAAGCCATTCCTCGTCCAGGACATGGGACTCGGATTTGCCAAGGACGATGTGCAATTCGGACAGAAGCTCAAGCAGGCGCTCGCGGCCCTCATGGCCGACGGCAGCTATCAGGAGCTGCTGCGCAAATGGGACCTGACGGGCAGCGCGATCGAGCAAGCCATGATCAACGGCCAGCCCTGAACGCACCGGCGCGCCCCTTAATCATCCAGCTTGTTCAGATCCCTGACCGACTGCATGATCGGCTCGAAGTTCGAGCGCGCGTCCAGCGCGTCGAACAATTGCGCCGTGTCCGCCAGCAAGCCGTGCGACCTCGCAATCGCAATACGCACATCCTCCTGCGGCGTGTCCGACAGCCGTCCGTGCCCCGACAACAAAATCTTCGAATCCAGCCCCTTCAACCGCTCCAGCGACTGGATGTAGTCGGCGATGCTGCCCGAGCCGAACACGCCGCCCATCACGCCGCCGGGCATCAAGGTGTCGGCGGCAAACAGCAGGCCCTTGTCCTGGTCGTACAGCGTGATGCAGGCCGAGGTGTGGCCCGGCGTGTGCATCACGTTGAGGCGAAAATCGCCGAGGTCGATCAGATTGCCTTCCTCGAGCCAGATGTCGACGTTGATCGGCACGTTCGGCTCGTTGAACATCTTTCGCAGCATCGAGAAATCGTCGCGCAGCATGATCTTGTTGGCGGCGAGGCGATGGGCTGCGACGAACGTGCGATGCGCGTTGAAGTGCCAGGCGGCGCCGATGTGGTCGAGATGTTCGTGGCTCAGCACGACCATGTCGATCTTGTCCGGCGGGCAGCCGGCGAAGTTCAGGCATTCCGCCAGCGCCGGATAGTTCGAGGACAGCCCGACATCGATCAGGATCGTGCGCGCCGAGCCGCGCACCAGATAGGCGTTGGCGGCGCGGTTGGAGAAGCGGATCTGGTAGACGTTGTCCGCGGCCTGGATCAGCGAGCAGACGTCGTTCTTCATCAGGATCGGGAAGGCCGTCGGCTTGCGGTCACTCATGATTGCGCGGTCCGGTAGGTGACGGCGTTGGACGCGCGCAGGCGCTTGGAGAGCGCGTCCATCACCATCAGCGCGAAGGCCGGCTGCTGGCTGACCAGATAGACGAAGCGGGCGTGGTTGATCCTCATCACCTTCGTGTTCGGCGCCGCCGCGATCGCCGTCGCCGAGCGTGCCGAGCCGTCGATCACGGCCATCTCGCCGAAGAACTCGCCCTTGCCGAGTTTGACGATGCTGGTCTTGTCGGCGCCGCTGATCTTGGCGATCTCGACCTCGCCGTCGAGGACGACGAACAGCTCGCGGCCGGTCGAGCCCTCCTCGAAGATGACGTCATCGACACCAAACTCGTTGATGCATTTCTCGATCGTCATGACACTCCCCGAGGGCCCTCTGTCGCCCTTCTGGCTGACGGCACTGTCCATGTTAGCCGGGTCGCCAGGGCGGGCAACAGCCCGCTCGGCCGGCTTGGCGGCCTGCTGCAGAGCAGCATCGGCTGACAATTTGTTGCACGCCGCCACGCCGGTTCCACTTTCCCGACCCAATTCGGCCCCGGAGGAGTTCCTAAAATTTCGGTAAGCGGGTCCCGAGGTAAGGATTTCGCAAGCAATGAAAGTTACCAAAAGGTCAATCCAGAGTGGAGTATTTGAACTGTGAGCGAACCAATGGCTGAGCAGGCTGCCCAGGATACGAGCGTCGTGGCAGCTGCGACCGTGCCGCAGGCCGTCGAGGCGGCCGGAATCGAGGCACCCTCGATCGCCCCCGACCATGAGGCGCCGCCCAAGCCAGATCCGGTCAAGGCAGAGGCCCCGAAGGTCGAGCCGCCAAGAATCGAGGCATCAAGAATCGAGGCATCGAGGATCGAGGTGCCGAAGTTTGAAGCCAAGCCCGAGACCAAGGCCGAGATCAAGCCCGAGCCGAAGCCCGGCAAGCTCATCGTGATGGCGCCGTCGGAGCGGTCCTGGGACCGCGAGGACTTCGCCCCGCATGTAAAGGCGGAGGAACCGCGCGAGACCGGTGGCAAGCGCCGCCTGTCGGCGATGGCCGCGGTGATCGCGCTTGCAGCCTGCGTCGGCGCCGTCAGTGGCGCGCTCGCAACCGTGAGCGTGATGCATTTCGCAGCTAACCCGGCACCGGTGCAGGTCGCCGACACCAGCGCGCTGGAATCGTCGGTCGCCCGGATCGATGCCGACGTGGTCGCGCTCAAGGCCAATGTCGAGCACAGCTCCAAGACCGGCCTCAGCCAGTTCAACCGCGCCAACGACCGTCTCGACAAGCTCGAGAAGGCGCAGGCCGAGCCGATGGCCAAGCTGGCAAAACTGTCCGAGACCGTCGACAAGCTCCGCGCCACGCCGCCTGCGGCGCCCGCACAGGCCGCGGCCGCAGCGCCCGCGAAGGAGACCACCGGGTCGATCGCGCCGACCCAGGTCGCCACTGCCGCGCCGGCCGCGGCTCCGGCGGTCGCCGCGCCCAAGACCGAGGTCGGACGGCTGCCGACGATCGAAGGCTGGGTACTGCGTGACGTCTCAAACGGCGGCGCGCTGATCGAGGGCCGCGGAGGTCTCTACGAGGTCTATGCCGGCGACCCCATTCCCGGCATCGGCCGCGTCGATGCGATCCGCCGCCAGGACGGCCGCTGGGTGGTCGTCACCAGCAAGGGCCTGATCGTCGCGCGCTGAGCCCCCGATATCCGACTTTCGAAGAGGCGCTTCACCACGATGTGAAGCGCCTTTTTGCTTGAATAGGCGGACCCGCGCGGTGTTAGTGGAGGCATGAGCCGCGCGTTGCGAATTCTCGTTGCTGTCGTCGTGTTGTTCGGTGGCGCCGTGTCGTCAATGGCCGCGGAGACTGCGGCGCTCGCGCGCGGCACCGCCATCACCGATCCCGATCTCCTGCGCCAGCTCGATCAGCACGACGCGCTCACGATCTCGCGCCTGCTGTCGCCGGAGCGGAACGCGGATTTTCCGCTCACGACCGACAAGCTGTTCGCGTTGCTGCCGCAGCTTGCGCCAATTCCTCCGGCGATCGATGCCGAGTTCGACCGCTATATCGGGCAGCACAAGGCGGCATTCCCGAGCGAGACCATTGGCGTCGGCGAAGGTTTTGACGTCCAGCTGTTCGATCGGGCCGTCCTGAAATCCCCTGACACGCGTTTCGTGCTCGCTGGCATCGTCAATCGCATGGACCGCGCTTACGTGTCGGAAGAGTCCTGCGGCGAGATCCGGCTGATCTACCGGTTGACCCGCTTCGACGGCAAGCCGGACGGCGGCACGACGGCGACACGCCTGCCGATGACGCTCAACCTGGTGATGAAGGCGAGGGACGCGCGCCAGACCGATCGCAGCGGCAGGCCTGTCACCTGCGCCGAGGTCGCGCAGAGCTGGCTCGACAATGGCGACTGGCAGGGGCTGATCGGCAGTTCGTTCCAGCCAACCGATGCCATGCTCGACCGCATCGAGACCAACATCCAGATCTCGATCGCGCCGAAATCGGCGCTGCACGATTTCCGCTCCGACTATCTCCTGAAAGTGTTCAAGTACGACGCCGCCACGAAGCGTTTCGAGGAATCGACGCTGGAGAACCAGATCGATCGTGACCGCATCCGCGCGGACGATACGCTCCGGCGCGACTTCAAGGCCTGGCTGCTCGCGCCGGAGAACCTTCGCGCGTTCGATCGCGGTACGGTGCTGATCCCCGAAAAATTCCTGGCCAAAGCCGCAATCGCGCCGACGCCGGCGGGCTTCGATGCATCGGACTTGCAGCCGGAATTCGGGATGATGCAGGGGGAGGACAAGAGCAAGGGCGATCCCGTCTTCACCGACGACGATGTCGTCGGCGCGCTGAAGCAGGCTGCCGCGCGCGGTATCGACATGCAGAATGTCCGCTCGGTCGCCGGCTTCCAGCGCCGCCTCAACGACGTCACCTGCTCGGGCTGCCACCAGACCCGCGGCATCGGCGGCTTTCATTTCCCGGGCGTGGATTGGCTTGCGGACAAGCCCTCCAATTCCACCATCGTGCCGGCCTCGCCGCACTTCTTCGGCGACCAGCTCCGCCGCCGCGACATCTTGACCTCATTTGCCGCGGGCAAACGCCCTGATTTCTCTCGCGGTTTTTCCAGCCGCCCGCAAACCCGCGGCAGCCCGGAGCTGGCCGGGACCGAGTACCAGGACGGCTGGGGCGCGCATTGTTATCTGCAGAATCCGGGATCGGGGGCGGCCGACAAGAGTTTTACGTCATGGACCTGTGCTAAAGGTCTCACCTGTCAGGCTGCCGCGGCCTCGAGCCGCATCGGCATGTGCTTCATCAAGACGCGTTAGGCCGCCTCCAACCGGTTTGGATTCCCCATGACGGACACGAGTGACGCCGAYAAGAAGCGCAATCGCGAGATCGCGCGCAATGAGGAAGCCAAGCAGGTCACCGGCAGCATCCGCGTCAGCACCTGGGCGGTCGCGGTGGTCGTCATCGTCGGCGGAATTCTGTTCACGCTCGGCTGGCTGGCGTTGCGGTAGTTGGACGCGAAGATTTCCTTTCGCCTCTCCCCGCGTGCGGGGAGAGGCCGGAATGCGCGCGAAGCGCGGATTCCGGGTGAGGGGGCTCTCCGCGAGTCCGACTCTCACCGAATTTGCGGAGGCAGCCCCTCACCCCAACCCTCTCCCCGTAAGAACGGGGAGAGGGAGAAGAGAGAGCGTCGCGCCCTCACTTCGCGTAGTTCGTCATCCGCTTGCCGGGCAGCAGGTCATAGGCCGATTTCCAGCCGGGCAGCGCCGCCATACGGCCGAGCCAGGCGTGGATGGCGGGATGGCTTTCCGCGAAATCAAAGCCGTGCTCGTCGCTCGGATAGTGCAGATAGGCCATCATCGAGATATCGGCGACCGTCGGCCGCGCACCGATCGCGAAGGCATTGTGCTGGAGGTGCCCGTCGAGGATGTCGAGGAAGTCGTCGAGCCGCCGGCGGAAGTGCTTCAACACCTGCGGATCGTTGCTTTGCGTAAACGCCCGCATGAAGCGGTAGGTCGCCATGTAGCCGGTGAGCTTGTGGTTGTCCCAGAACAGCCAGCGCAACAGCTCGAACTGTTCCTCCTCCGTCTCGGCGCCAAAACGCCCGTATTGGTCGGCAAGCTTGAGCAGGAGGGGCGCGGTCTGCGTCATCTTCACGCCATCGACCTCGAGCACCGGGATCTCGCCCATCTCGTTCACGGTCTTGCGCCACTCCGGCGTGCGGGTGACGCCGCCGCCGAAATCGGTCCAGACCGGCTCGAACCTCTCGCCGCACAGCGTCAGCATCAGCGCCAGCTTGTAGCTGTTGCCGGATTCGGGGAAGTAGTGCAGGCGATAGCTGGGCATGGGACCTCACGGCGACGGTAGTTGTGGAGGCAAAGCTATCACGTCATCGTCGTCCCGGCGAAGGCCGGGACCCATAGCCACCGAATGTGGTTTGGCGAAGACTTGGAGTTGCCGGCTTTGCGCGACAACTCTCACTCTGGGATATGGGTCCCGGCCTTCGCCGGGACGACGGCGGAGTATGTGGCGCCAGCGCGCCCTTACCCCACCGCCCCCGAACCCCGCAGCTGCTTGATCGCCGCCTCGTCGTATCCCGCCCCGCGCAAAATCTCGTCACTGTGCTCGCCGACGCCGGGCGGCTTGCGCGGTTGCACCTTTTTGGTGCCGTCGATCCAGATCGGGCTCGAGATGGTCAGCATGGTGTCGTTCTCGAACGGCACCAGCACTTCGTTGTCGAGCATCTGCTTGTCATTCGGGATGTCGTCGAGAATTCCGACGATGCCGAACACCAACCCGTTGCCGTCGAGGATTTTTCGCCATTCGGCGAGATCCTTGGTAGCGAAGGTCTCGTCAAAGATCTTGATCAGCTCGACCGAGCGGGCGTGACGGTCGGCCTTTGTGGCAAAGCGTGGATCGGCGATCAAATCCTCGCGTCCGAGGCATTTGGCCAGCGTCGGAAACTGCTTCTCCTCGCTCAGCAGCGACAGGATCAGCCAGCGGCCGTCCTTGCACTGATAGTGGTTGGCGACAGCGTTGAGCGCGCGCTCGCGCGGCCGCCTCTCGGCGAATTTGGCGCCGCTGAGCTTGGCCTGCGCCAGCGTGCCCGCGGCCCACACCCCGTTCGCCATCAGATTGGAGGCGACATGCGAGCCCTTGCCGGTCTTCTCGCGCTGATACAGCGCGGTGACGATCGCACTGTACAGGGCCATGGCGCAGGGATGGTCGCCCATGCCTGCGACCGAACGGGCCGGCGTGGTGTCGATGTCGGCGCGGACCAGGTCCATCAGGCCGGAGCGCGCCCAATAGGCGTTGCTGTCGAAGCCGGGCTTGTTGGCCTCCTCGCCCTTCTCGCCATAGCCGGTGAAGGAGGCGTAGATCAGCCGGTCGTTGAGATGGGCGAGGTGGTCATAGGTGATGCCGAGCTTGGCGCGCACCGGCGGCGGCATGTTGGTGATGAAGACGTCGGTCTCTTCCACCAGCTTGTAGAGCACGGCCTGCGCCTCCGGCTTGGAGAGGTCGAGCGCGATGCTCTTCTTGTTGCGGGCCTCCAGCAGCCAGGCGTAATTGTGTTCGCTGCTCGGATAGCCCGGAATGTTGGGCAGATTGCGGTAGGGGTCGCCGGCGCCGGGCGGCTCGATCTTGACGACGTCGGCGCCGAAATCCGAGAGCACGGTCGCGGCGGCGGGCGCTGCGATGAAGCTCGCGCAGTCCAGAACCTTCAGCCCTGCAAAAATGCCTTTTTCCATCGCGGCGTTGCTCCTCGCTCTTGTTGTTTCCCGCGCGCTGGAATTGGCGCGGCCACATCATGGGAGCATTAGACCGATGTTTTGGCGCGATGCAACGCCATCGGGCGCAGGGCATCGCTGCGGCGATCAGCGCGCGTCCGCCACGGATCCTGAATTTATCCCCGTCACCCTGAGGTGGCCGCCTCTTCAGCGGCCCTCGAAGGGCGACGGCCCGGCTGCATCCCGGCCGTTCATCCTTCGAGGCTCCCGGCGCGATGCTTGGCATCGCGCCACTCGCACCTCAGGATGACGGAACTGCAATTGCGCGTGTTGTGAGAGGGTACGAATCCGGAAGCAGCCTCACTCCTCCCCCGCCAGCAACGCAGCATTGCCGCCGGCTGCCGCCGTGTTGATGGTCACGGTCTGCTCGGTGGCAAAGCGCGCGAGGTAGTGCGGGCCGCCGGCCTTGGGCCCGGTTCCGGACAGGCCGTTGCCGCCGAACGGCTGCACGCCGACCACGGCGCCGATCATGTTGCGGTTGACGTAGATGTTGCCGACCTGGACGCGGTCGATGATCGCCTCGACCGTGTCGTCGATGCGAGAATGGACGCCGAGCGTCAGCCCGTAGCCGGTGCGCGCGATCGCCTGCAGGACGCGCCCGAGCTGCTCGGCCGGATAGCGTACGACGTGCAGAACCGGGCCGAACACTTCCTCGGTGAGCTGGCCGGCATCCCTGAGCTCGAAGATGTGCGGCGCGACGAAGCAGCCCTCCGGCGCCGAGCCTGCAAAGTGCAGCCGCGCTTCTCGCTTCATCCGCGCGATATGCGCATCCAGCCGCTGCTTGGCCTCCTGGTCGATCACCGGTCCGACATGGCTTGCAATTTCGGCGGGGTCGCCGATCCTGAGTTCACGCGCCGCGCCCGCGATCATTTCGATCATGCGGTCGGCAACATCCTCCTGCACGAACAGCAGCCGCAGCGCCGAGCAGCGCTGACCGGCGGAGCGAAACGCCGAGGTCACGACGTCGTCCGCGACCTGTTCGGGCAGCGCGGTGGCATCCGCGATCATGGCATTGATGCCGCCGGTCTCCGCGATCAGCGGCACGATCGGGCCGTCCTTGGCGGCGAGCGTCCGGTTGATGGCGCGCGCCACCTCGGTCGAACCGGTGAAGACGACGCCGGCGATGTCGGGATGCGCCGTCAGCATGGCGCCGATGCGGCCGTCGCCGGTGACGAGATGCAGCGCGCTCTTGGGGATGCCGGCCTCGTGCAGCAGGGCTACGGCCTCGCGCGCGATGCGCGGGGTCTGCTCGGCCGGTTTTGCCACCACGCTGTTGCCGGCCATCAGCGCCGCCGTGACCTGGCCGAGGAAGATCGCCAGCGGGAAATTCCAGGGCGAGATCGCCACGAAGACGCCGCGGCCGCGCATGGCAAGCGTGTTGCTCTCGCCGGTCGGACCCGGCATCGCCGTCTCGCTGCCGAACAGTTTTCGGCCCTGCGCTGCATAGTAGCGGCAGAAGTCGGCGGCCTCGCGCAGTTCCGACAGCGCATCGTCGAGCGTCTTGCCGCCCTCGCGCTGCAACAGCGCGATGAAATGGGCGCTGCGGCTCTCCAGCAGATGCGCGGCCTGCTCCAGCGCCGCGGCGCGCGTGGCCGCGGGCGTCCGGCTCCAGGCCGCAAAGTCCGCGCGTGCCGCTTCTATCGCTGCGTTGGCCTGATCCGGCGTTGCGTCGGGCGGCGGTCCGAGATCGGGCGTCTCACGCTTGACATCGGCCAGCAGGCGGTCGAGCGCGGCACGCTCACCGAACTCGACGCCGCGTGAATTGCGCCGCTCCGGGGCGAAGAGGTCGCCCGGCAGCGGAATTTTGGCGTGGTGCGCATGATCCGGCCGGACGATGAGATCGGCCGGGCGCTTCAGCAGCGCCAGGACCGGCACGCGATAATCGGCCGCCTGCGCCACGAAGGACGAATTGGCGCCGTTCTCCAGCAGCCGCCGCACCAGATAGGCGAGCAGGTCACGATGGCTGCCGACCGGAGCATAGGTGCGATAGGCGATATCAGGGTGATCCTTGGCGAGCTGTTCGTAGAGCGCTTCGCCCATGCCGTGCAGGCGCTGGAATTCGAAGCCGCCGCTGGTCCCGGCCAGCTCCAGCACGGTCGCGACCGTCAGCGCGTTATGGGTGGCGAATTGCGGGAAGATGCGCGGCCGAAGACCCAAGAGCTTCTGCGCGCAGGCGACGTAGTTCAGATCCGTCATCGCCTTGCGCGTGAACACGGGATAGCCGTCGAGCCCGCGCTCCTGCGCGCGCTTGATCTCGGTGTCCCAATAGGCGCCCTTGACCAGCCGCACCATCAGGTTGCGATCATGCGCGTGCGCAAGCTGGTGGATGTAGTCGATCACCGCGCTGGCGCGCTTCTGGTAGGCCTGGATCGCGAGCCCGAACCCGTCCCAGCCCTTGAGCGAGGCATCGGCGAGCGTTGCCGCGATCACGTCGAGCGACAGCTCCAGCCGGTCGGCTTCCTCGGCATCGACCGTGAAGTTGAGGTCATGGGCCTTGGCGCGCCGGGCCAGATCGAGCAGTTGTGGCACCAGCTCGCGCATCACGCGCGCGTGGCTGATCGCCTCGAAGCGGGGATGCAGGGCCGACAGCTTGACGGAGATGCCGGGCCGGTCGGGCAGGGGATGGTTGCCGGCCGCCTTGCCGATGGTCTCGATCGCACTGGCATAGGCGTCGAAATAGCGCTTTGCGTCCGCAGCCGTCCGCGCGCCTTCGCCGAGCATGTCGAAGGAGTAGCGCGGCTTCTGGCCGGAGCGCGGCCGGCCCCGCTCCAGCGCCTGTTCGATGGTCTCCCCTAACACGAAATGATTGCCCATCAGCCGCATCGCCTGGCGGGTGGCCGTGCGCACCGCCGGCGCGCCCAGGCGCTTCACCAGCCGGCCGATGGTGCCGTCGGGCGTCTCGCCGGGCTGGATCACCCGCGCCGACAGGCCGAGCGCCCAGGCCGAGGCGTTGACCAGGAAGGCGGTGGACTTGGTCTCGTGATGGATGAAGTCGCCCTCGCCGAGCTTGTCCTCGATGAACTGGTCGGCGGTGCGCGCGTCCGGCACGCGCAGCAGCGCCTCCGCCAGCACCATCAGCGCCAGCCCTTCCTTGGTGGAGAGCGCGAACTCCCGCAGCATGTCCTCGACGCCGCCGAGCCGGTCGTCGCGCTTGCGGATCGTCTCGATCAGCCGCGTCGCGGTGCGATCGATCCGCGCCTCCTGCGGCGGGCTGAGATGCGACGCTGGCAAGAGCCGCGCGGCGATCTCGGCATCGTCAGGCGCGTAGGGGGCGTTGAAGGAAGGCGGAATGTTCGACATGGCGTGTCCTGTGGCTCAACTCCACGATAATTCCCGCTGCGCCGTAGTTCGATAGACAAATTAGCGATATTGCCTTAGAAAATGAAGACAGATGATATTTTTCCCGTGGAAACAATGGAATTGGACCGAATCGACCGCAAAATCCTCTCGATCCTCCAGGAGGATGGGCGAATCGCCAATGTCGAGCTCGCCGAGCGCATCGGGCTGTCGCCGACCTCGATCGGCGAACGGCTGAAGCGCTTGCAGCGCGAGGGCTTTGTCGAGGGCTATGGCGCCAGGCTCAATCCGCATCGGCTTGGCCTCGGACTTCTGGTGTTCGTCGAGGTGATGCTCGACAAGACCACGCCCGATAATTTCGAGCGGTTTGCGCGCGCGGTGAAACTCGCGCCTGAAGTGCTGGAGTGTCACATGGTTGCCGGCGGCTTCGACTATCTTGTGAAGGCGCGGCTGGCCGACATGACCGCATACCGGCGGTTCCTCGGCGAGACCTTGCTGTCGATGCCGGGCGTGCGCGAGACGCGCACCTACGCGGTGATGGAGGAGATCAAGCGCGACGCACCGTTGCCGGTGGGCTGAGAAGTGCCGTCGCGATTGTCATTGCCATGGCGTTGACGAAGCGGTCTTTGCGGCAAACAGCCATCCGTGTGCAATCGCAACGCCTGTCGTCGAATGCACGGACCGTCTTATGAAATTTTCTTGGCCCAACTCCCGGCAGATCCGGGAGGCGGCAAAGGCCGGCGGGCTTATACTTTGAGGTTCTCTGCGGATGTCTTGCCCCGGTTTGCGATCTCTTCATATTCCACCGTCTGTCCTTCGTTGAGGGACGACAGACCGGCTTTCTGCACTGCCGAGATATGCACGAACACATCCTTGCCACCCGACGCAGGCTGGATAAATCCATAACCCTTCGTCGGGTTGAACCACTTGACCGTACCTTTAGCCATCACGTCTTCTCCGCGGGTCTTCCTCCAAGATCTCGAACCGCCAGTCCCCGCCAACCGGCCGGTTCGGTCCTAACAGGATACGCGGAATGTGGCGGGCTTCATAGATCAAACCACATCGGCATTCCGCCGAAAATCGCTCAACTTCGCGGCGTTTTTACCGGTTTTGCCCGTTTCGCGGTCAATCGGCTCGAACGCGCACCGCGACCTGTCAATAAGTCGCGGCCAGATAATCGACGATCTTGCCGACATCGGCATCGTCGATCGGCGCGCCGTAGACCTTGATCATCTTGGTCACCTCGGCCTGCCAGAACTCCTTCTTGTTCTTCATCGGCGGCTGCGTGTTGATGTAGTCGGCCGAGTGGCAGGCGCTGCAATTGCCCTGCACGACCTCGAGATTGGGGCCTGGCTTGAACGCGGCGACCTCGTCGGGCGTCTTGTAGTTGACCGGCGCCGCAAGTGCCGAACCCACCATGGCGGCGACGGCGAGTGAGATGGCGAGGAGAACGGTGCGCTGCATGATCATTCTCCCTCAGGCCACCGTCACGCGGACGGTTTCGACGACGTTGCGCAAATAACCCGCCGGGTTCCAGCGTGGCTGGTCCGGCTGCGTCTCGCCGGAATTGCTGGTGGCGCGGACCTTGAGCTCGTAGGGGCCGGCTGCAAGCTTCACCGGCAGCTTCCATTCGCGGAAGGAGTATTTGCCAAGATCCTTGCCGAGCTTGGCGCTGGCCCAGGTCTTGCCGCCGTCGGTGGAGACCGCGACCTCCTTGATGCCCTTGCCGCCGTCGAAGGCGATGCCGCGCAGCGTCGTGCCGCCCGCCTTCAGCTTCGCGCCGTCAGCGACGCTGGTGATGAAGGAGCGGATGGTGAAGCGGTTGATCGGGATCGTCGCCTTCGGCGCAGTGCCTGGCTCGATCGCATTGTTCGGCGTGTCCGGAATCCGATAGGCCGACTTCATCCAGAAGCCGTCGAAGACATTGTCGATGACGGTGATCTCGTTGAGGTGCTTGACCCAGTAGGTGCCGTAATAGCCGGGCACGATCAGGCGGAGCGGGAAGCCGTTGAGGAACGGCAGGTCCTCGCCGTTCATGCCATAGGCCAGCATCACCTCGCCATCGCTGGCGTGATCGAGGTCGAGCGCCTTGACGAAATCGGGCGTCTTGTCGCTGACCGGGCCGTCCATGCCGTTGAAGGTGACCTGCCTGGCGCCGCTCTGCACGCCCGCCAGCTCCAGCACGCTCTTCAGCGGCACGCCGCGCCAGCGCGCATTGCCCATCGCGCCGTTGGCGAGTTGGCCGCCGGCAACGCGCGGCTCGAAGAAGCCGCGGCTGTTGCCGGAGCACTGGTTGACGGCGACGATCTCCGTCGCCTTCATCTTCCGGATGTCCTTGAGCGACAGCTTGAGCGGCTTGTCGACCTTGCCCTTGACCTCGAGCGTGAACTTGTCGGGGTCGAGATTGTAGGGCAGGTCGGAGAGATGATAGCGCACGAAGAACGCGTTGTTCGGCGTGATCGGGCCGTCATTGAACACCGCAAACGGCGTCTCGAGCTGCGGCGGCCGGCTGGTCAGGCCGATCATCGGCCGCTTCTGCGGATATTTCACCAGCGGCCGTTCGCCATTGACGAATGGCAGGGTGACGGTGTCCGCGGCCAGCGCTTTGGTCGAGTTCAGTGTGGCCGCAAGTGCGGCAAGTCCCGCTCCTTTGAGCAGGTCGCGTCTGTCAAACATGGTCTCCTCCCGGAGCTTTTCGTTGGGTCGCGGTCATCACCACAAACCCGCGCCCATCTGTCGCGTCGAAAGCCGCGAAGTCAATTCGTGCTTTCGCAGCAGGCCCATGCCGCTGCGATGCAACAACGCGGTGTTACGCTGCGACGAGGTGGAGTCGAGTTGTGACCGCTGCGCCGATGCGCTCCCTCTCCCCGCCGTGCGGGGAGAGGGTTGGGGTGAGGGGGAGTCTCCGCGGGGACGGTGACAGTTGAGTTTGCGGAGGCTCCCCCTCACCCGGAATTCAGGCTGCGCTTGAATTCCGGCCTCTCCCGCCCGCGGGGAGAGGCGAAGAATCAGGCCGCGACGCGCTCGCTGCCCGCGACCAGCGCCGACACCTGCCTGGCATCGGCGACGACACGCACGACCATCGGCTCGTCACGGCCGCGGATTGCGACCTCCTGCTGCGGCAGGGCATCGTCGGCGAGGCCGGCGGTGCGGCGGACCTCTTCGGAGACGATCGCCTCGCAGGCAAGCGTCTTGGTCATGTCCTGGAGGCGGGCGGCGACGTTGACGGCGTCGCCCAGCGCAGTGAAGACGATGTGATCGCGATAGCCGATGTCGCCGATGATGACCTCGCCGCCGTGGACGCCGATGCCGAAGCGGATCGGCTGGCGCAAATCGTGGCTCAGGAGCTCGTTCAGCTCGTCGACATGGGTGGCGATGCCGGCCACGGCCCTCAGCGCTTGCCGGCAAGCCGTCTGTGGGTCGCTGGTGAGCCCGAACAGCGCCAGCATGCCGTCGCCGACGAACTGGTTGGGCTGGCCGCCATTCTCGATCACGGCTTGCGACACCGCGCCGAGGAAACGGTTGACGATGAAGACGGTGTCGAACGGCAGCCGTTTCTCGGCGAGCTGGGTCGAGCCGCGCATGTCCACGAACAGGCTGACGAGATAGCGCTCCTGGCCGATCCGCGCCGGGCTCGAGGCCTGTGCGTTGGCCGACAGCGTATGCGGCATGAAGAGCTGGAAGAAGGAAAGGTCGGAGTCCGGCCGCAGCTGGCAGGCGAGCCTGATCGAGGGATCGGTGGTGCCGACGCGTGAGAGCACGAACGCCTCGCGCTGCGAGGGCTCGGGAAGGGCGGCATGGTCGCCGATGACGCGGATGCGGCAGGTCGAGCAGCGGGCGCGGCCGCCGCAGACGCTGGCATGCGGCAGATTGTGTCGCAGGCTTGCTTCCAGCACGGAGAGGCCTTTTGGCACGCGCACCGTCTTGCCGTTGCCGTAGGACAGCGCGATCATGCCGCCGCGCCGCTCGCGATAGGCCCGCACGCCGCGCGCGAGCAGCACCAGCCCGAGAAGGCCGACATAGCCCACCGTGAGGCCGCCGGTGATACGGTCGAGCGTGTTGGCCTCCGCGACCGAACCGACCTGGCGCCGGGTGAGATTGTGGGTGCGCCACTCCCCGTCGTCGGCCTCGGCCGCAACGTTGCGTCCGCCCTGATAGATGCCGAGCAGCGCCAGGGTCGGGATCAGCACGGCCGCCGCGAGCAGATAAGGGGCGGCGCGCGTGAAGAACGGCTTCAGGCGGAGCCAGAAATAGATGCCGATGCAGCCGTGCACCCAGGCAATGATGAGCAGGATCGTCATCAGCCAGAGCCGGACGGGCGAGGCGACGAAGAACAGATAGAGCTCCTGCGGATAGAGCTTCTCGTGCCCGTACAGCGTCTGCCCGAGCCGCACGCCGATGACATGCGCCATGATGAGGGCGGGGATGCTCAGCCCCAGCACGAGCTGGAGCGGCTCGATCGTCTTCCACCGGAACTGCCGGCGCTGATACAGCGCGTAGACGCCGAGCCCCATATGCGTGAGCGCGGCGCCATAGAACACGAGCGTGACCGGCAGGAACTGCCAGAACGCCATGTGGTAATAAATCCCGACCTCCATGGCGTCGACCGAAACGTTGCCGAGCGCGTGGTTGAGGAAATGGCTGACCACATAGGCGAACAGGATGACGCCACAGACCAGCCGCACCTGCCGCGCGCTGGTGCCGCGGATAAGTTCGGACATTCGTGAAAGAGCGGTGGCGGCCATGATTCGATCGTATCAGTTCATGAAGGAGAACAGCCAGCGTAGCGTTTAATTCCGGCGATGGGCAGCTGGCCGGATCACATGCGCGGCAATGGTTACGAAATCGTAGGGTGGGCAAAGGCGCCCCTTGGCGCCGTGCCCACCATCCCGCATCGCATCCTTTGATGGTGGGCACGCTCCGCTTTGCCCACCCTACGGTCTCCCCAACATTGACTCCCCCTCCCAGGTTGGCGAAAAGCGCGGCCGTGACGACAGTTCCCGACATCACCGTACCCGCTCACGGCGCCGCGCGCCGGCTGCTCGCCGTGGCCGCGCTGATCATTGCCGCGATGACGGTGCTGCGCATCGTCTATGCCTCCGCGATCGAGCTGCGCACCGACGAGGCCTATTACTGGACCTGGTCGAACGAGAGCGCGCTGAGCTTCCTCGACCATCCCCCGATGATCGCCTGGTTCATCCGTTTTGGTACCGCGATCTTCGGCGACACCCCGCTCGGCGTTCGCTTCGGCGGCATCGTCGCGATGCTGGTCACGCAGCTGCTGCTCGCCGACATCGTCCGGCGCGTCACCCATGACACGCGCGCGGTCGTGCTTGCGGTGCTGATGCCGGAGGCTGCGCTCTATTACGGCCTGTTGATGGCCAAGGTGGCGCCCGACGTCGCCATGATCCCGTTTGCGGTCGCGATGATCTGGTCGCTGGTGCGGCTCGCGCAAGGTGGCGACGGTCGCTGGTGGCTCGCGGCCGGACTGTTCGCCGGGCTGGCGATGTTGTCGAAATTCACCGCGGTCATGTTCGCGCCTGCCGTGGCCGCCTTTCTGCTGGTGCCGGATTGGCGCGGGCGCTGGCTGCGCAGCCCCTATCCCTGGCTCGCGATTGTGGTCGCCATCGCCGTGTGCTCGCCGGTCCTGATCTGGAACGCGCAGCACGACTGGGCCTCGTTCCGTTTCCAGGGCGTGCGCGCCACCACGAATTACGGCATCTCTCTGCGCACCATCGGCGACTATATCGGCCTGCAATTCGGCCTCGTCGGCTTCGTCATGCTGCCGGTGGTGCTGTCCGGGCTGGTGATGACGGCGTGGCGCGGCTATCGCACGCGCGAGCCGGTCGCGATCCTGCTGTCGACCGCGGTGCTGGTGCCGTTCCTGTATTTCTTCGCGAAATCTCTGACGCTCAGGGTCGGCGACACCTGGCCGATGTTCATGTGGCCGGTCGGCTTTGCCGCGGCGGCGATCAACCTCGCCGTGCTGTCGCGCGAAAACTGGTCGGCGCGGATGATCCGGTCGTGCGTGTTCTGGGCCAACACCGCGGTCGTCTCGGGGCTCGCCTTTGTCGTCATCGTGTTCCTCTATTACGTCGCCGCGCCCTGGAATTTTCTCGGCAAGATCGATCCAATCGGCGCCGAGGCCGGCTACGAGCAGGTCGAGGCGCGCGCGCAGGCAGCGCTCGATGAGACCGGCGCGACCTGGATCGCGACCACGGATTACCGCACCTACGCCATGATGCGCTGGCTGTTCAGGGGCCGCGTGCCGGTGATCGAGATCAACGAGCGCGGCCGCTTCCAGGATTTTCGCGATCCCGGCATCGACAGGATCAAGGGGCACGCCGGCATCTATGTCGGCCGCGAGCCCGACAATCGTTCGCCGCTGTGGGAGAATATTCCGGCGAAGCGCGAGCAGCTCGGCCAGGTCGAGCGCCGCTGGCGCGGCGTTCTGACGGATACCTATGTAATTGAGAAGCTCACCGGTTGGACGCCAGAACTCTCACCGCCGAAAGATTCGCCGTTGTTCCAGTGGCGCGTGCTGGCCTTCTTCTCCCTCTCTCCGCGTGCGGGGAGAGGGTTGGGGTGAGGGGGAGTCTCCGCGAGGACAGTGATAGATGGACTCGCGGAGAGTCCCCCTCACCCGGAATCCGCGCTTTGCGCGCATTCCGGCCTCTCCCCGCAAGCGGGGAGAGGCGAAGCGCTACTCCTCATCCTCCTTCTTCCGCAGCAGATCCGTCGCGAGATCGGACAGTTTTGGCCGCGGCAGGGCCGCGAACGGCAGCGGGCGGGTGACGTCGATTGCGGCGAGGCCAAGCCGCGCCGTGAGCAATCCGTTGAGCATGCCTTCGCCGAGGCGCTGCGACAGCTTCGCCGCGATGCCGTGGCCGAGCATCTGCTGCACCAGGCTGTCGCTCGCGGCCATGCCGCCGGTGATGGCGAGATGGGCGATGACGTGGCGGAGCAGGCGGATCATGCCGAGCGCGCCGGGGCGGCCGCCATAGAGCCGGGCGAGCTGGCGGATCAGGCGGAGCGAGGCCACGAACACGAACATCACGTCGATCAGCGCGCGCGGCGAAACAGCCGTGACGATCGACACCCGCTGTGCCGCAACCGACACCAGCCGCCGGGCCTCGGCATCCAGCGGTGACATCAGTTCGCGCTCGGCGAGCCGGACCATGTCGGCGCCGTCGATGATTTCGCCGGCATGGCTCTCCAGCGCGGCGCGGGCGCGCGCGAGCTGCGGGTTCTGGTGCGCGATCTTGAGCAGGTCCTGCACGATGGCGCGGCTCTCTTTGCGATTGTCGCTGGCGAGCACCGCGGCCGCGCGCTGATGCAGCTTTTCGATCGTCGCAAGGCGCGCCAGGCCAAATGCCTCGCGCCCGGTCACCACTGCCAGCGCGAGCGTCGTGACGAGGGCGAACGCAAGACCGACGAAGCCGAGGCTTTCGCTGCGCGCAAACAGGTCCTCGATCAGATGGACCACGCCGAGCCCGACGCCGAGCAGCGTCAGCCCGGCAACGCCGGACCAGAACAGCGCGCCCCAGGGCCAGCCGCGCCGCGCCGGAAGCGCGGTTTCGATCGGCACCGGCAGCGTCAGGGGATCCGGCTCCGGCGTGATCTGGATGGTGCCGCGGCCGGGCCGGCCGGTCTCATCGGCCTCGGTGACGACGACGCCGGGATCGTCCAGCCGGAACGTCGCCGGCCGCCGCGGCTGGGGTCGGTCGTTCATGACAGCTTGTCTCCGATCAGGAATTGCAAGGCACGGTCGAGGCGGATGTGAGGCAGCGCCGGCTCGTCCGTGCCCTCGCGTTCGAGCTTGGGCGGGCGGAAGCGCAGGAAGCGAAAGTCGCTCTTCTCGGCCGCTTCCGTCGACAGCCCGCGAAAGGCGTCGGTGCCGTTGAACAGGGCTTCCGGATCCAGCGGCAGGTCGCCCGGAAAGGTCGCGACCTCCGTGTTGCCGTCGAAGAACTCGCCACCGGCGCTTTCGCCCGCGGCGGGCGTTCCCAAAATCGACGGCAATTTGTCGCGGCCGCGCGCGACCTGCGCCTCCCGCGTGGCGCGGACGGCGGCGAGCGCGACCACGTCGATCTCGGCGCCGGTATCTTCCGCCCGCGCCACCGCGCTGGCGACCGCGCGGCGCAGCACGGCTTCCAACCGGTCGTGGCTGGAATGATGCAGATGGTCCGACTTGGTCGCCGCGAACAGGATGCGGTCGATGCGCGGCCGCAACAGGCTGGAGATGAAGCTGCTGCGGCCGATGCGGAAGCAATCGAGAATGCCGGCAAGGGCTGCTTCGAGATCGTGCAGCGCCTCGGGTCCGGAGTTGAATGCGGCCAGCGCATCCGCCAGCACGATCTGGCGATCGAGCCTAGCGAAATGATCGCGGAAGAACGGCCGCACCACGACGTCCTTATAGGCCTCGTAGCGGCGGACCATCATGGCCCACAGCGATCCCTCCGGCGCCTGGCCGTCGATCGGCACGTCGAGCGGCGCGAAGGTCAGCGCCGGCGTGTCGGCGAGATTGCCGGGCATCAGGAAACGGCCGGGCGGCAGCAGGCTCATGGCAAAGCGCTCGTCGCGGCAGGCTCGCAAATAGCCGGTGAAGTGCTTCGCGGCCGCAAGCGTCGCCTGCTCGTCCTCGCGCGCCTCCGGCTTGAGCGTTGCCAGATGCGCGTGCCACTCGGTGGCAAGATGCACGCGCGGCGCTTCGCGCGAAAGCGCGAGGCTTTCGGACGACCATTGCTCAAAGCTCTTCTGGAGCAGCGGCAGGTCGAGCAGCCATTCGCCGGGATAGTCGACGATGTCGAGCGTGAGGGTCCGGTCCGCGCCGTTGTGGCGCTGGTAGTCTATGACGAGCCGCAGCTCGCTGATGTCGACCGTCGAGTTCGGCCAGCGCCGCTCCTCGATCAGCGTGCGCAGATGGTTCTCGTAGGCGAAGCGCGGCACGGCATCGTCGGGTTGCGGCGCCAGATGCGCCCGCGCGATCCGGCCCGAGGCATAGGCCTCGAACACCGGAAACCGGCCGCCGCGCGTCAGCCCATGGATCAAGGCGGTGATGAACACGGTCTTGCCGGCCCGGGACAGGCCGGTGACGCCGAGCCGCACCGTCGGGTTGAAGAAATGCCCGCCATAGTCCATCAGCGCCCGGGCCGACAGGCGCGCCTCCTCGACCATATCCTGGAAACTGAATGCCATGTGAACGAGAGGGTCTCGGGCGAGCGGGCGGGCCAAATAGGTAAAACGGACTAGTCACAAAAGTGGCAACTGCCTGAGGAAAATCAAGCTTCATACTTCCACCGCCTTTGTCGGTAAATCAGCGGTTTGAACGACGCGCCGATGCCGAAAGACCCATAGAAAAGTGGCCCCTTCCTTGCCTCTGGATTGCCATGACCGTCTTCCAAATGAAACAGTTCGCGTCCACCTCCGTCCATGCCGCAGCCGACGCGATCGGCTGGAACTACGATCGCGCCGAGCTGATCGCCGATGGCGTCATCCATGCGATCGGCGTCCTCTCCGGCATCATCGCGGCGACCGTCCTCGTGGTGCTTGCGGTGCTCTATGCCAACGCGATCGACATCGTCGGCGTGTCGATCTACGTCGCCGGCCTGCTCTCGATGCTGGTGCTGTCGGCGACCTATAACCTCTGGCCGGTCTCGCCGGTCAAATGGCTGCTGCGGCGGTTCGATCATTCGGCAATCTACCTGCTGATCGCGGCGACCTACACGCCGTTCATCCTGGAAGTGAAGGACAGCGTGTTTGCGCTGGCGCTGCTCGTCTGCGTGTGGTGCGTGGCGATCTTCGGCATCGTGCTGAAGCTTCGCTATCCCGGCCGGTTCGACCGTGTCGCCGTCGGCATCTATCTGGCGATGGGCTGGAGCGGCATGATGCTGTACGACGCCGTGGTCAAGGCGCTTCCCGCGATGGCCCTGGGCTTCGTGGTTGCGGGCGGTGCGCTCTACTCCTTTGGCGTCATCTTCCACGCCTGGCGGCGGCTGCGCTTCCAGAATGCGATCTGGCACGGCTTTGTCTTGGCCGGCGCGGCGTGCCATTATACCGCGGTGCTCGACCTCGTGTTGAGCTGAGCAAGGCCCGCGAAGCGGTATAAGACAAAATAAGACCAGAGGAGACGTCGCATGCAGGTGACCGGCAAGGTCGTGGTCGTCACTGGCGGCGCCAACGGCATCGGCAAGGCGCTGTGCGAGGCCTTCCACAAGGCGGGCGCCGCCAAGGTCGTGGTCGCGGACATGGACGCCGCCAACGCAAGAGCCGTGGCTGCCACGGTTGATGGCGCGGCCTTCAGATGCGACGTCGCGCAGGAAAAAGAGATCGCCCACGTCATCGAGGAGACCGAGCGGCAGTTCGGACCGATCGACCTGTTCTGCTCCAATGCCGGCATCGGCGGCGGCTTCGATCCCATGTCGGTGAATGCCGGTGGTGCTTCGGATGAGCCGTGGCAGCGCAGCTGGGCGATCCACGTCATGGCCCATGTCTACGCGGCACGGCATCTTGTCCCACGCATGAAGGCGCGCGGCGGCGGCTATTTCCTCAACACGATCTCGGCCGCGGGCCTGTTGTCGCAGGTCGGCAGCCCGGCCTATTCGACGACCAAGCACGCCGCGGTCGGCTTTGCCGAAAATCTCGCGATCTCGCACAAGGCGCACAACATCCGCGTCTCGATCCTCTGCCCGCAGGGCGTCGACACCAACATGTTGCGCTCGATCCCGAAGGGCCCGCAATCCGGCGACGGCGATCTGACGCCCGAGCAAGTCGCCAGGGACGTGCTCGCCGGCCTCGAACAGGAGACGTTCCTGATCCTGCCGCACCCGCAGGTGCTCGGCTACATGCGCAAGAAGACCGAGAACTACGACCGCTGGATCGGCGGCATGGCCAAGATCCAGGCGAAGATGCGCGAGGAGTTCGGGAAGTGACCTGACGGTGTGCCGGTGGCACGCTCGCGCCAAACAATCGGTGTCGTCCCGGCGAAGGCCGGGACCCATAACCACGGGGCAAAATTTGGCGAAGACCGGCAGTTATTCGGTACTAACGACTGCGCTTCACCGATAGATCACGCGGTATGGGTCCCGGCCTTCGCCGGGACGACACCAGCGGCTACGCCGCCGATTGTGCCTCATCCTCCCGACTCTGCCGCAACGCCCGCGCATAGAGCATCATCCCCTCGCGGACCGTGCGCCGCTCAGCCGCCGTCAGCGCTGCCAGTGCGCCGCTCACCTGCTGTCGCCCGAAGGCGTGCAGCGCCTCCAGCGTGCGGCGGCCCTTCGCGGTCAATGACAGCAGCTTGCTGCGTGCGTCGGCCTCATCCGGCGTCTCCCTCAACTCGCCGCAGTCGATCAATTTGCGCACCATGCGGCTGACGCTGGATTTCTCCAGGCGCAGGAAGTCGCAAAGCTCGCCCGAGGTCATTGGACCGCGGATGCCGATCTCGAGAATGGTGTGGACCGCCGACGGCGGATAGTCCGACGCCGCCACCGTGGCATCCATGAAGCCGAGCTCGCGCACCATCAGGCGCGACGCGGCGCGAATGTCGTCGATCAGCGCAAGCTCAGCCACGGCTTGACTCTCCGCATAAAGTTGTATCATACAACTATATGCGCGCAGCGGCGCGCGCAAGCGTTTTGGAGTGGCCCATGAGCGGAACTTTGCCGGCCGGCGGACGGATGAGTGGCAAGGTCTGCCTGGTGACGGGGGGCGGCAGCGGCATCGGTCGTGCCACGGCGCTGCGGATGGCCTCCGACGGTGCGGAAGCGATCGTGGTCGCGGGCCGGCGCGAAGCCGAGATCGCGGAAACCGCGGCCGCATGCCGCGAGCTCGGTGCTGCGGCGCTCGCGGTCAAGACCGATGTCACGCGGGAGGACGAGGTTCAAAACCTGATCGCCGCGGGGCTCGCCCGTTACGGCAGGCTCGACGTCGCCTTCAACAATGCCGGCTTCCAGGAACGGCGCGCGCCGCTGGAAGAGCAGGGCACCGACATCTACGACAGCGTGTTCGATACCAATGTCCGCGCGCTGTTCCTGTGCCTGCGCCATCAACTGCCGGCGATGCTGGCGCAAGGCCGCGGCAGCATCGTCGTCAACGCCTCCGTCAGCGGCGTCCGCAATCCCAACCCCGGCTTTTCACTCTACTCCGCCTCGAAGGCCGCCGCGATATCGCTGACGCGCTCGGCCGCGATGGAAAACGCCCCGCGCGGCATCCGCATCAACGCCATCGCCCCCGGCCGCGTCGTCACCGACATGATGCTGCGCGCCGGCGTCGGTGACGTGGCGACGGTGAGCGCAGGCCTGCCGCTGCGGCGGATGGGCAATCCGGAGGAGGTGGCGGAAGCGGTGGTGTGGCTATCGTCCGACGCCGCGTCCTATGTCGTCGGCCACGTGCTGGCGGCGGACGGTGGATTTTTGGCGTCGTAGATTTGGTTGGCGGGGTTCGCCAAAAATTCGGTGTCGTCCCGGCGAAGGCCGGGACCCATAACCCCAGGGAGAAGTTTGGCGAAGATTGGTTGTTCGGGATTGGCACCGCGCACAATCGATAGATCACGCGGTATGGGTCCCGGCCCCCCGTGCGCAATTGCGCACTAGGGTCCGGACTCAATTGATCCACCAAGTGATTGCAGCGGCCAGAAGGATTGCGGACAGGAAGATGTCTGCGCGCTTGTCGTATCGGGTTGCGATGCGGCGGAAGTCCTTGAGACGGCAGAACATCCGCTCGATAACGTTGCGACCTTTGTAAGCGGTTTTGTCGTAGCGATGCGGATGCTTGCGGGTCGGATTTGGCGGGATCACGGCCTTGATACGGCGTGCGGCCAGTTCGTCGCGCAAGCTCC